>CAZXCR010000286.1:0-3066 GCA_964639315.1 uncultured Treponema sp.
CAAAAAAGTTTTGTACGCTTACCCGCCACTCTAGAAGAATTGGATTTACTGGATAAGAGCGCAAAATAAAGCCAAAACAAATTCCGCTTGCTTTAATTGAATTTCCATAAATGTATGACCACTGCAAAAAATTTGACAAGTCAAAATAATTTGAATGAATAATTGAAAATTGACCGCCAAGTTTTAAATTTCCAGAAAAAGAAAATGCCTCTGAACCAAAACAATCCTGAGCAAAACTTGTGCTTTCAAAAACTGGTCCAAAAAATTTCCAGATGTAGCCTTCAAAGCGATTTTCGTTACCAAATAATTTTGTAGATGGATAGTAGAAAAATCCTGTTCCAAGCGAAAATCTGTAAAACTGCTCTTTTGCTTTTTCTTCGCTAGAATTTTCAGCATTTTCAGCAGTTTCACTATCTTCACTATCTTCAAAAATTTCTGAAACTTCAAAGTTTAAATATTTTCCGTCAGCGTAAGGATAGTCATCAAAACTTACGCCTATATTATCTAAAGCCCACAGTGCTACAAAAAAATTTGAAATTAGATTGTTATTATCTATATTAATGTAGGCTTGTCTTCTTGCACTTGGTGGCGGCGGTGCTTTTCGTAACTGAAGCGGCTGCAACTGAATCGCCGGCATTTTATCAGCTGAGAATTCCAAATTAAGCTTTTCTGAAGATTTTGACTCTTCAAAAAGTCCTGCTGTTTCGTTTGCAAAAATATTCAGGCAACAAGGAAATGTCAGTAAAAATAAAATAATTTTCTTTTTCATAGTTCGATACTATCACGTTTTTGAAGGATACAACACGAATATTTTTTTACAGTTTCCAATGAGTTTTCTTATAATTTTTTTACACTTTTCTTAGAATTCCGCCACTTTACATAATTGAGACTTACTGATATTTTTTTTATTAAGGTATATTTTCTAAAAGAAAGTAAAAAAATTAGTTTGAGGAATTGCATGGCATTTATTGATAAATTTTACCCTGAATCAGAAATTGTTAAAAAACTTTCATATCGCGAACGGGAACGCTTAAACAGCCTTGTGCGCGGCAACATCATTTGTACACTGCTGTTTTTTATTTTGGCAGTGGGACTTTTAATAACATCAACTTATCGGGTTACAGGTTTTTTGCTCTTTTTAAGCCTGATGATTTTTTCAATTTCGCTCATCTTAATAAAAAAAGGTCATATTTATGTAGCTTCTTATTTAACAACCAGCGGTTTTATTCTAGCAAATTTTATCATTAATCTTTTTGTTGGGTTTAATAACACAGGATTTATCTTTTTCCGCGGAACTTGTTTTTGCGTTGTAATGGCAAACTTTAACTCAATGATTAGTTTAAGACCTGGTCAGCTTAAATTTTTTCACGTTTCTGCATATATAATTCTTCTTTTGAGCGTATTTACAGTTTACTTCCCGATTGTTCAGGCTGAACCTCTTTTGCAGTCAGTAACAGTTTTTTCTTGCACCCTGGCAATTTTTTCAGCAAACATTGTTTTAACTTCTGTAGAAAAATTAAATTCCAAGATTGTAGAAAGAGCTGAATCTTCTCAAAAAAAGACGGAAGAAAATCTTGAATTAATTACCCGTGTTTTGGGTCAAACTCAGGAAAGTTTAAATATTGGTAGGGAACTTAACAGTTCAACTCAGCTTGCATCAAGTTCATCAAACGAAATAAATTCTTTGTATAATGAACTTTTGCAGTATTCTAATGATTTGAAAAAGCAAACTCAGATTGTAAAAGAAACTAGTGCCGAAGTAGATAATCAGGCTGGCTTAATGAATGAATCAATTCAAAAGCAGAATGAAGGGCTTTCGGAAACTTCTACGGCTATAACAGAAATTTCATCAAATATTTCAAATATCAACACAATTGCAGAAAAAAGACGCGAAGGTATGAGTCAGGTTATGCAGATTTTGAATACTCAGGGCTCGTTGGTTACAAATCTTGTTCAAAATATTGAGCGCGTAAAAGAATCTTCTGCGGAAATTTCAAAATTTGTTCAAACTGTAGATTCTATTGCGGGTCAAACTAATATTCTGGCTATGAATGCTTCAATTGAGGCAGCACACGCCGGCGTTATGGGTAAGGGATTTGGCGTTATTGCGCAGGAAATTCGAAAGCTTTCTGAGGAAACTACAAAAAATGCAAAACGGATTTCAGAGGCTTTAAAAGAAAATACTGTTGTTGTTCAGGAAACTACTGATTCTGTTTCTTCTTTTGCAAATTCTACAAAGGGCAGTACAGAAGAAATTCTTGCTACAGTCAATTCAATGGAAGAAATTATCAGCGGAATTACAGAAATAAATTCGGCTATGCAGGACATTATGAATTCAATTAATGAAGTTGTGTCTTTGGCTAAAGAGTCGGAAAATATGGTTACGAATGTTTCTGTGCGCATTTCTCAGCAGGACGATGAACTTTTGAACATTACAAATACAACAGAAAATCTTCAGCAGCGTATTGAAAACATAAAAAATCATTTGCAGAACATTAATAATGCCATTGCTGATATTCACGAAAAAGCAAAGGTTAACGAAGAAGTTTCAGGAAAAATCGCTTCTTTGCTGGATTAGTGGTTTGTGTTTGGCGTGCGTCGCAAGCTTGCGCTTGCTAACGAGTTTGTCGCAAGTTTTGCTCGCTTCTCAAGTTTCGCAAGCGAAACTTGAGGGATTGTTTTGTTAAGAAATAGATTTTTGTGGGACAGGGAATTTTGTCAGTAACAGCCACAAACTTGCAGTTTTTTGTTGTTAGGTCGAATTTCGAGTTTAAATAAAATTTACAAAAAAGGCAAAAAAGCCTAGCCCCGATTGTAGCGGCGCGAAGCGTTCAAAACCGCAGGTTTTGAATGAAACCGCGGAAAGCGGGCTTTCTAAAAAAATTTACAGCCGGAACGTAAAAAAAATTGTGGCAGGAAAAAAGGATTCGCTCCAAGTAAGTAAAACTTGCAGTAAACTCGAATTTTGAGCTAAAAGATCTTCAAATCTTTATACTGAATTTCCGTTGAATGTTTTCCGTCCGTTGAAAATTCAATTTCTTTATAAAGTGTATAAACGCCTTCATC
>CAZXCR010000287.1:0-3064 GCA_964639315.1 uncultured Treponema sp.
GCGGCGCGAAGCGTTCAAAAACGCAGTTTTTGAATGAAACCGCGAAAAGTCGCAAGCTTACGCTTGCTAACGAGTTTGTCGCTTGCGACAAACTCGCGGTCTTTTTGTTAAAAAAAAATCTATTTCTTAACAAAGCATTCTACGAGTTTCGCTTGCCGAAACTCGTATTGCCCACGAATGTGGGCATACGTAACCTTAAGGTTGCGGCGAATTCGCTCCAAGTAAGTAAAACTTTCAACAAGCTCGAATTTTTTCCTTCCAAAAATGCTTTTTTACTGGCTGACTTTTACTGTAAACGGGATTTTTGTTTCGTTGCCAAGCCAGTCCGTAACAAGCAAAGCTGCCTTTCCTGAATGGCCCGTGGTTCTTACAAAAACGCCTGCGTATCCGCCTTTAAACGAAACTGTGTTAGGGCCAAGAATTTCTATTGGTCCTTCGGTTCTTAAGTTTACCGCTTCGCAAAAATACGGCATAACATTCTGATTTTCGTCAGTGTAGCGGAGTCTTACTTCAACAGCGTCGTAAGATTCGGCTTCGAAAAGTTCACTTCTTGAATATTTTGCTTCAATGTGAAATTCGTTTCCGGCAGTTTTTGTAATGGTTTTTACAATTTTTCCGTTTTTATAAGCTTCGAGTTTGTAAACTGGTCTTGAACCGCCCCAACTTGCAATGTACTTGAAGTAAAGGTCTGTTATTTTTTTCAGATTTATGACTCTTAAAAGGACTAACTTTACTGCAAGTTTTTTTATTCTGAACGGAAGATTATCCTGACCATAACGCCGCACTGAACGAAGAATCAGTTTTACGTCTTCGCTGTATTTTGCCGGAATTTTGTCTTCGTCAACTAGGCGATTTCCGATTGTATCAATCATATAAATAGGTCCGTGAGCAAGATACGGGAACGGAGAGTCGGCTTTTGTATAGTCGCGGATAAAAATTCCGTTTACATAAAGTTTTACTAAATCAGCATTTGTAAAAATCCAAACGTCATTTAAAGAACCTGCCGGGTACTCGCCAATATCCATTGTTGAAGAAAGTTCAAGCACGTTGCCAGCAATGTCGCTTTCTGCCTGAGACTTGTAAACAAAGGCTGCTAGTTTTGGGTTACGGAACATATCCATAACTCCGTGGTAGCAAATTCTGTCTCCGCTGCCAAAATCTTTATGTGTGTTGTAATCAAAAGCGCACCAGCCCGAAGCACCGGCAATTTGAGGATCTGAGGCGACTGCGTTTAAAACTGCCGCGTGGCGGACTGCGTGTTCTGTTCTATGTTCTTCGCAATCGAAAATTTTTGTAGGGAACATATGTCCGTTGTATTCAGAAATTAAATATCCTTTGTTAGTTTTTGTAACGTCTTCTTTTTTAGAAACTGGAGAATTTTTTCCTGTAAAAACAAAATCGTTATAAGTGTAAACGTCTTCGAGTAAATTCGAATTTTTTAGGAACCTAACGCCGCCGGTTGGTCTTGAAGAATCTAAATTATGCGCAAGTTCGTTGGATTTTTTGTACAAATCATCAAAATCCTGACTTTCATTTACCCTAACGCCCCACATAAAAATACTTGGATGATTTCTGTACTGCAAAATCATTTCTTTTATATTTTCAAGATGCTGATTCTGCCATTCCTCGTTGCCCACGTTCTGCCAGCCGGGAATTTCTGTAAAAACCAAAAGTCCAAGTTCATCACACCGGTCAATAAAATGCTGACTTTGCGGATAGTGTGATGTGCGCACAAAATTTAGTCCGAGTTCGAACTTTAAAATATCGGCATCATCAATTTGCATATTTTTTGGCATTGCGTAACCAACATACGGGAATGACTGATGACGGTTGAGTCCGCGGAGTTTGATTTTTTTGTTGTTGAGATAAAATCCGCTTTCGTCAAAACGCAAATCTCTGAATCCAAAGCGGACAATTTTTTTATCAATAGTTTTGCCTTTTGAATTTTTTAGTTCAGTAACAAGATTGTAAAGAACTGGATTTTCAAGAGTCCACGCTACAACTGGCTGGGCATTGGCACTGGTAAGAATTTTTTTGCCGCTCACCCCTGTGCTGATTACTGCGCTTGGTTCAACTTCGGCACCGTTTGCGTTTACTACCTGCTGCAAAATCGTACAGTCTTCAATTTCTTGGTCTGAATTAAGAGTAATTTGTGTTTCAAAGTGATTTGATGAGGTTTTTATAAAAACGTCCTCGATGTAAAGTGGATTTTTTATATCAAGATAAACGTCGCGGTAAATTCCGCCGTAAGTCATATAGTCAATTACGTAACCAAATGGCGGAAAATTAAGCGATTCTGAACTGTTGACTCTGATTGCAAGTACATTTTTTTTGCCGGTCGGAGCTAAAAAATCGCTGAGGTCAACAGTAAACGCCGTGTAGCCGCATTTGTGCGTAAGGAGCAAAGTTCCGTTCAGAAAAACCTGTGCTTCGTGAGCCGCCGCTTCTACTGTTAAAAGGACTTTTTTACCTGCCCAGTTTTCTTCGGTCAAAAATTCCTTGCGGTAAAGAGCGTCTTTTTGATAAATATTTTCGCTAAAATTGTTATAAGGAGTTAAGGTAAAAGTATGCGGGATTCTTACTTCAACAGCATTTTTCCACACTGATTTTTTTGTTTTCTGAACATACTCCTCGTTGTATTCAGGAAAAAATGTCCAGTCGTTATTCAAATAGATTCTAGTTTTTTCTTTCATAGGCTGCATTTTATGATAAATAGCAAAGTTTGAACAGTTGAGGGGGGGGGAATTGGTTGTTAAGAAGGAATTCTGGTACAAGTACACGCGGGCGCGGTGGATAAGAAGGTGTTTTCTTTTCGCAGGAAATTTTGTTTGTTAAGAAAGGAATTTTACTACAAGTACGCGCGGGGCGCCCGCGCAAGTTACTAACAGAGCATCTTCTCCCCACAGAAAAATTTTATTTGTTAAGCGGAAATTCTGTTACAAGTACAGCGCGCGGGGTGGTAACAGGGCGTTTTCTTTGCATAGGAAATTTTGGTTGCTAAGAAGATGGTTTGGTACAAGTACACGCCCGCCGGTTCGTAACAGAGCGTCTTTATTCGCATAGG
>CAZXCR010000288.1:0-3047 GCA_964639315.1 uncultured Treponema sp.
GAAACTAAAAGAACTGCTGCTCCGTTATCGCGGTCGGCAACAATCTGCTTGTGAATGTACTCAATTGCGCCAACATCAAGTCCGCGAGTAGGCTGAACTGCAATTAAAAGTTTGTGCGGTTTATCAAGTTCGCGAGCAATAATTGCTTTCTGCTGATTTCCACCACTCATTGCGCGCACTACAGTTTTTCCGCCTTGTCCGCTTCGTACATCAAATTTTTCAATCAACATATTTGCGTAATTTGAAATTGCTGAGTTGTTTATAAATCCGGCAGTTTCGAATTGAGGTTCCCAGTAGCGTTCAAGAACCATATTCTGCTCAAGATTATAGTCCAGAATCAGTCCGTGTTTGTGGCGATCTTCTGGAATATGACTCATTCCTATTTTACTTTTTTCGCGGATTGAACTGTTTGTTATATCAACTCCGTTAAGCGTAACTTTTGATTCGTTTTGCGACTGAATAACTTTTTCAAGTCCCGTAAGTCCGTAAATAAATTCTGACTGACCGTTTCCGTCAATTCCTGCAATGGCAACAATTTCGCCCGAGTGCACTTTTAAACTTACATTTTTTACGGCAAGCGTGTTATGAATTCTGCTCTTTACACAAAGATTTTTTACATCAAGAACTACATCGCCCGGCACAGAATCTTTTTTTTCAACCTTAAATTCAACTGGGCGACCAACCATCATTTTGCTAAGTTCCTGAGGACTCGTTTTATCTATATCTACAGTTCCTATGTATTTTCCTTTTCGTAAAACCGTGCATCTGTTTGCAGCGGCCATAATTTCGTTCAGTTTGTGGGTTATAAAAAGAATTGATTTTCCTTCTGCAGCAAGATTTTTCATAATCTGCATTAATTCATCAATTTCCTGAGGAGTTAAAACCGCAGTCGGTTCATCAAAAATAAGAATTTCGTTTTCGCGGTAGAGCATTTTAAGAATTTCAACACGCTGCTGCATTCCCACAGTAATGTCTTCGATTCTTGCGTCAGGATCTACGTAAAGTCCGTAACGTTCGCTTAAGTCAAGAATTTTTTGTCTTGCGGATTTTCTGTCTATAAATCCATTTTTAATTGGTTCAGTTCCAAGAATGATATTGTCTAAAACAGTAAAAACTTCAACAAGTTTAAAATGCTGATGAACCATTCCAATTCCCAGTGCCGTAGCGTCATTTGGATTGTTGATTTTTACAAGTTCGCCATTTTTGCGGATTTCTCCTTCTTCCGGCTGATAAAGACCAAACAGAACGCTCATCAAGGTTGATTTTCCAGCGCCGTTTTCTCCAAGCAGTGCATGAATTTCGCCTTTTTTTACCTGCAAAGTAATATCATCATTTGCTATAATTCCAGGGAATTTTTTTGTGATATGCAGCATTTCAATTACATAATCTTCATTCACGTTTTAAGTCCTTCCTTTTAAGTTTGTATTTTGCATCAAAAAATTAATTTACCTGTTACAGATAAAAAACAGGCCACTGCCTTGCGAAATTATATCACAGACAATGGCCTTTTCCCAAGATTTATTTGGTGAACTCTAAAAACCGAAATTTCTAGAGATACCCTTCATTTTATTTAATGTTAGGATATTTGTTGAATGTTACTGATACAGCAGGATCCTTGTCTATTGAATTGTCAACTTTAATGTTTCCGCTGTAAATGTCAGCAACAAGTTTGTTGTAATCAGCAATTGTAAAGTTTTTCATAGACCAAGTATCTGTTGGAAGCTGAACATAGTTCAATTCAGGATTTGTGCCAGAAACAAGACCCAATGCTTCAACTTTTCCAGAATAATCAGACCATTTTCCATTTTCAATTGCAGCAAGACAAGCGCGAACTGTTGCACCAAGACCCTTCATAGCTGAAGTTACGCACATATCTTCTTTGTAAGAATTGATTTGTGCTGACTGGTCTGTATCTACACCAATAACTTTTCCGTTTGCATCTTTAGCAGCATCTGCAGCTGACTGCCAAATTCCGCCACCGCAAGAAAATACAACTTCAACTCCGCGGTTTTTGTACCAACCGTCCATAGCTGCCTTAATCTGCTGATCTCCGTAGAACTGACCGCCGTAAACATATTCAACTGTAACTTTGTCTGCAATTCCAAGTTCTACAGCAGCAGCGTTAATTCCCTGAACGTAACCGAATCCGTAGCGAATAACTGCTGGAACTGCCATTCCACCCAAGAATCCAAGATGACGGTAACCTTCTTTTACAGCCGCATATCCAGCCATAAATCCAGGAATTTCCTCGTCATAAACTGCGCAGAAAACATTTGCAGGAAGTGAATAGTCGCTATCTCCGTGAGCCTGTGCTGAAGACTTAAGATCAAATTCACCTACGTCAAGTCCAATGAAAGTAACGTCTTTGTAAATTGAAGAAGTTTCTACGATTGGTTCAGCAAAAAGATATCCTGGAAGAATAACTACGTTGAATCCGTCCTGAACTGCAGCGTCAATTGAAGCTACGCGGTCTGCAGTAGAATCTCCGGCTGGTTTGTAATAAGTAAAATCAAGACCATGATCTTCGCAGTAAGCCTTTGCTGTGGTGTAAGTTGTTTGATTAAAAGACTGGTCTGTAATGTCGCCAGAGTCTGTAACCATTGCAACACGAATTTTAGCAGATGAAGACTGTGCTTTTTCGTTCTTTTTTGAACAAGAAACAAATGACATTGCAACTGCTGCGAACATCATTGTTGAAAGCAAGAATTTTTTCATTTTTTGCTCCTTTTATTCTTTAGGTTTCGGGATTTGAAATTTTTATTTTTTTGACCCGGACTTCTAATTATAAAATCAGTTTTTTTTTATAACAACAGGGAAAATCAATTTTTCTGCAAATTTATTGGTTTTTTTGCGAAAACTCGTGCGCGTGTAATGTAGAAGATTTTTTTCTTAACCAAAAATTCTATCAGTAAACACGCGGTTTTTGCACAAGCATATTCTGTGCGCGAGTTACCAACTAAATTTTCTGTTAAGAAAAAATCAACTTCTTAACAGGTCAAAATTCGAGTTTTTGAAATTATCATCTAAGCGCCGATTGAGAGAGTCGA
>CAZXCR010000289.1:0-3034 GCA_964639315.1 uncultured Treponema sp.
AACATTGTTAGTTGCAGCAGGTCTTCCACCTGCAAAAGAATTATTTTTCTTAGGCATAAAATTTACAAGAACAAATACAAGAACAAGCGCTACACAACAAGCTGCAATAAGAATTGCAGGAATTTTCTTTACTTTCATTTTTTTTCTCCATTATTAGGCAAGTTTTTTAAGTCTGTTTGTAAAACAGCAAATTTTTTTTCGCAAATTTAGTCAGCACATTTAGTCAGCAAATTTATTCCGCAGAATTTTTCACCTGACTTTGTGCATTTTCAGGATTTACAAGCGTTCCAAAAGGAAGCCCCAGCGTATTTTCAAGTTCAAGGACTGCACAAAGCAAATTATATTCTTCAGACATAAGATTAAGTTTTGCACTTAAAAGATTGTCAGAAGCAGACTGAAGGCTTAGCAAATCCTTTGTTCCATAATTATACGCTTCCTGAGTCATATCGTAGGTTTGCTGAGCAAGATTTATGCTTTCAAGCCTAAGATTTATGCTGTCCTGATACTGTTTTATTTTGTTCAGATAATTCTTAACAGAAAGATCCAGCGAAGTTTTTTCATTTTCAATTTCAAGTTGCAGTTTTTCGATTGTATCCTTGCAGTTTGCAATGCTCTGAGCGCCACTTGACCACGGCAAATAGCCATCAAGCGGAATTGAAACTCCAAGAGAATATGAACCTGAACCTTCCATACTTTCTGTATTCGACAAAAGTCCGCCGTAACTATATGAATAGCCTGCACTTATACTCGGTCCCCACGCGCTGAATCTGGAAGCAAGAAGAGAATTTTGTGCTGCTTCAAGCTGTTTTTCAAGAGAAGCAAGAGTTGAAGACTTTACTTCAAAATTTTTTATAGAAATTTCTTTAATGTCGCGAACAAAGTTAAAATCTCCGGTCAATTCAATTTCAGTATCAAGCGGAATTCCTAAAGTCTGCTTAAAACTCGCAAAATCATTTTCAAGACTCACTTTTAAATTTTCCAGAGTAAGCGCCGAATTTTGATAAGTTACCTGGGTACTCAAAACATCAAGCCGGCTTAAAGTTCCACGATTGTATTTTTCTAGATTAGATTCATACTGATTTTTTGCACTTTCAACATTCTGCTCCTGAAGCTTTACATTTTCAATTTCGTAAAGAATCGAGCAGTAAGCCTTTCGCACATTAAGTTCAATAGTTCTAACGGCATTTTCGTAAGTAATTTGCGCCTGCTCATAATTAATTGCAGCAGCCCTAACCGAAGTATAAATTGAAGGGGAAAGTCCAAGACTCACACTTGCGCTAACAGAAGCCGAAGCCGTGTCACTGCCAGAAGCAGCATCGCTCACAGGTCCCGAAAGACTGCCCTTAGCATTCAAAGACGGACTCAATCCGTTCCAGGAATAATTTTTTTCGCGTTTTGCAGCGTCCAAAGTAATTTTGCTTTCTTTTAAACTAAGATTTTTTTCCAGCGCAAGGTCAATCGCATCTGAAACAGAAAGCACAAGTTTTGAATCCTTAGTTTTTGCCACAACTTCAGAATCTTGAGAAAATGCAAAACAACTTCCCGCAAAAAAAACAAGCGAAAGTGCCGCAAAATACCTAAAAACTTTCATAACTACTCCATATAAACTTTAAAAATATAAAAGGCTGCACTATTTCAGGCAGCGTTTACAAGTTTAAAAGATAAGATAAATCAAGAAAAATTCCAAATTTTTGAACGTTTCTGAAAATTTTCTTAAATTTTACTATTTAAATATTCTTTAATTATTTTGATTACAACAAATTTTTCAAGCCTAAAATAATTTTTTGTTTTTTTTATTGTGGAGCAAATTTTTCTACTTGCGGCCGGGCTTCCAGGGCTACGCTTTTCGCTCCGGTATTTTTGCTCCGCAAAAATACTTGCCTTCGGCAACCCTTCCAGTCTGGGCTAAATTTTTCTTACCGCCCAAAATTCAAAAAAAATTATAAAAATTCTATTTTCGTTTTCCAGCACTTACCCGCAGCTGACCTTCTAAATCTTTAAAAATTTTTGTGTTACAAAATCCGCAGTCTTTAAAAATCCGCAAAGTTTCTTCTGCATTGTATTCGCCACTTTCGCACAAAAAACTTCCGTCAGTTTTCAAATGTTTGTATGCTTCGGGAACCAAATTTCGAATGATAAAAAGTCCGTCGTTTTTACAAGAAATTTTTCCGTCCTGCATTGCGTCTCCGTCAAGTGCCAAAAGCGGTTCGTTTCTGCCGTCTTTTAAAAGTTCAATACTTTCAGAATGCGGCACGTAAGGCGGATTCGATACAATCAGGTCAAAAGTTTCATTTATGTTTTCAAAGAGATTTGTTTTTACAAGAAAAACTGATTTTTGAGTTTCCGCGTCCAAAAGGGATGTTAAATTTTTCTTTGCCACCGCGAGTGCATTTTCGCTTATGTCAGCAAGAAAAAGTTGTGGGGCGTTTTCTTTGCTAAAAATTTTATTTTCGAAGGCAGTTTTAAAAATGCTCAAGCCCACACAGCCGCTTCCCGTGCACATATCAAGAATTTTTATCTTTTCTGAAGAAGCCTTTTTTGAATCAAAAATATTTTTAAGTTCTTCAATTCCCTTTTCAACAAGAATTTCTGTGTCAGGCTTTGGAATTAAAACTTCCGGGCAAACGTAAAAATCATATCCAAAAAATTCCTTGTGCCCAGTTATGTAAGCAACTGGCAGTCCAGTTTTCCGCTCATCTACAAAAGAAAGAAATTTTTTTTCTTGCTCGGGGGTCAAGTCTTTTTCGCGGGAAAACAAAAGCTGAGTTTTAGAACATTCAAGAATTTCCTGCAAAAAAACTTCGCAGTCTAAAAGTGCGCTTGGAGAATTTACTAGCTGAGCCTTTCCAAAAAATTTCGCTTCCTGAACCGTCATATTTTTTCCGTGAATTTCCCGTAAACTTACCCTGAAATAAAAAAATGCAGCTCATAAAATTTTCTGCCTCAGCATAAAAAATTACAAACTGCAATTTTTTTTAGTAGGTCGAATTTCGAGTTTAAACAAAATTTACAAAAAGGGTGAAAAATCCTAGCC
>CAZXCR010000290.1:0-520 GCA_964639315.1 uncultured Treponema sp.
ACTTGAATCGGCTAGCTGCTCTGGGCTCATATATGCTGGGGTTCCAAGTGCAATTCCTGATTGAGTTATGTCTTTTTGCACGGAAGTTAAATTCTGCCCTTTGGTAAGAAGTCCTTCGTTTATTTTTGCTGACTGCTCTTCATCCTCTTTTTCTTCTGACGCAATTCCAAAATCAGCAAGTTTTACTTCAGCACGCTTTGAAATTAAAATATTTCCAGGTTTTATGTCGCGGTGAACAATTCCTTTTTGATGAGCCATTTTTAGTCCGTAACAGGCGTCTAGGAAAATTAGCAGGGCAAGTTGTGGCGGAAGGGAAATTTGCTTTTCTATAAGTTTGTCTAAAGACATTCCGTCTACAAATTCAAGCACAATGTAATCTGAGCGGCCTTCTGAAAAATAATCAAACATTCGCACAATATACGGACTTGAAAGATCTAGCAGAATTCTGGCTTCTCTTTTAAATCTTTCGCGGATTGTTGCGTTGCCGTTTTTTAACATAAGTTTTTTTATAATTACTTCG
>CAZXCR010000290.1:530-3017 GCA_964639315.1 uncultured Treponema sp.
TTCGCGCTTTAGTGAAGGATGAACGGCTTTGTAAACTGTTCCCATTCCACCAACTGCAACCACAGAAATTATTTTGTATTTTCCAATCGATTCAGGCAAAATCGCCATATTTTTTTCTCCTATTTCTCTGTTTTTTTAAATTTTATGTCAGCGAAGCGCGTGTTACTGATAGAATTTTTAGTTAAGAAAAAATCCGTTTCTTAACTAAAAAATTTTATCAGTAAATGTCCGCGCTGGTTACCAATAGAATTCTTTGTTAAGAAAAATTCTATCAGCAACAAAAATACCCCCGCACTCAAAGTCACCGAATTTATTCCCCACTCGAAACACAAAAAATATCTGTTTCGGGATTAAATTTTTTTCCAGGAACACAAAAGACTGCATTTTTTTTGTTCGGATTGTGAATTTGAACGTAAGTTCCATTTTGTCTTAAATCGTAATTTTCTTTTACAGGTCTGTGTCCGCCAAGGTAAAAAAAGTTTTCTTTTTGACTTTCTGCATTTTTTTTGCCCGCAAGTTTTCTAAAAGTTTCCCAGCAGGTGTTTGAAGTTACATCGCCATTTGCAGTCCAGGTAAGACCGCTTACAACCTCATCATATTTTGCTGCGTTAATAATTTGTTCGCGCGTAAAAACTTTTGCTGGTTCCGCGTGGCTTATGCAGAAATTTTTGAATAAAGCAAAAAGTGGAAGTGATTTTTCCCAGATTGAAATTAAATGCAAAACTGCGTCTCCGTAAAAATGCTGCAGGAATTTACAGCACATACTTCCTTCAAGAACAAATTTTCTAAAAGAGAAATTGCCGTGAGAGTTTTCGTTCAAAACATTTTCGTGGTTTCCTTTTAAAAAATGAAAATTTTCAGTAAAAAGATTTTTCAGTTCCATAACAATCAGCATTGTGGAAATATTTTCTTTCATTTCTTCGCGCATTGCCTCACCGTCAAAAATTCCGTTCAAATAATCATCAAAGGCTTTGTGCCAGCGCTCAACTGCCCTAGATTCAGCATGAACTCCGTCGCCCACGCAAACAAGTTTTATAAGCGATTTATTCAGTGCGGAAAGTACAGTTATTTTTTCACCAAGAAAATTTTCAAGATTAAAATTCAAAAGCTCAATTAAAAAATCAGTTCTGCCGTGCAAATCTGGAACTACAATAACCGGCTTTTGGTCAAGAGAAAAATCTAAAAGTCCGCCACATTTCTCTTCAAAATTTTTAGGCCTGTAAGAAGCATTTTCGTTTTCCAGCGAAGTTATTGATTCATCAAGAAAAGACAAAAATTCATCTTCGCCCGGAAATTCAAAATCTTTTAAGCTAAGACTAAATTTTTTTTGTAGAGTGCAAAGTTCGTCCTCAGTTAAAAACACAGAATTTTACCCCATTATTAAACTGCTCGAACCGATTGTAAGTTTGTCGCCAGGATTAAGTCGCACGTACTTATCAGAAGGAATTCTGTGTCCGTTCAAAAAAGTTCCGTTTGTAGAATTTTCGTCCTTTAAAAAGTAAGCGTCGCGAATTTTCTGGATAATGCAGTGATGACGGCTTGCAAGTTTGTTATCGATTACAATGTTATTATCAAGTTCACGCCCGATTGTAATTTTTGCAACAAGCTGAATTTTTTTCTTATTGAAAACAAGATAAGAAACTTGCTGAGCTTCGCCAATTCTGTCCAAATGCTGACCAAGAGGACTTGTGTTTACAATAGTTGTGTCCGACATAAAAATCTCCGTAATTTGTATTTAAGCCTTCCAAAAATTCTTAAGGAAAGTGACTTTTTTTTATAATTTAGCCCGAATTAAACCGCCGTTTTTTGCTTATTTGGAGCGAATTTGTCTTACTCAAGCGCGCCACGCTTCGCGTGCCGAAATTTTATTAGGAACCCGCTGTTCCGGCCTTCGCTATTCGCTCATTCCTGCAAGCTACGGTTGCAGGAACTCCGGGCCTCCATAGCGGGCTAGGCTTGGCTTGTTTCATGCGTTAAGAAAGAAAAATTTTCTTTAACAAGAAGAAATCTTTTAGTAACCAGCGCGCGCGGGATTACAAGAAAATTCCTTACTTAACAAGCAAATTTTTTAGTTAAGAGTAAATCTTCTTGTAAGCACGCGCACGACGTGTACTTGTAGCAAATTTTCCACTTAACAAACAAATTTTTTTTGCCAGAAAAAGTCTTATGGTAACCACGCGCAACAAAAGCGCGCGCTGTTCTTGAAGTAAAATTTTCACTTAACAAGAAGCCCGCGAGTTACTGCCAGAATTTTCAGTTAACAAAAAATCCGCCAGTTACTGCCAGAATTTTCGGTTAACAAATAATCCGCCAGCTACCATCGAAATTTCCAGTTAAGAAAAAATCCCTTTCTTAACCAAAACTCCCGCGAGTTACTGCCAAAATTTTCGGTTAAGAAAAAGTCAATTTCTTAACAAAAACTCCCCCAGCGCCCTACAACTCCCCCTCATCTTTTTTCTGTTCGCCAATCTGCTTTTCCTCAATCAA
>CAZXCR010000291.1:0-3009 GCA_964639315.1 uncultured Treponema sp.
ATCAGTAATAGTCGCTTAATTTCGACTCTCTCAATCGGCGCTATATTTTAAATTTTTTCACTATCTGTTAAATTACTGGAATTTTTTTCTAAAAGTCGCGCTTTTAATTTACTGTAAAAAAGTCTTAGCTCAACAAGGGCGGTTAAAATCACTACAAATGAAAAATAGAAGAAAACTGTATTTCTTTTGAATCCGGCAAAATAATTATAAATTCCGTGCAAGACAACTGCCCAAATAAAGGGACTTAAAAGAATTTTTTTATTTTTAACTGAATACACAAAAAGTCCGCTCAGGGCAGTGCAACTTAAGTGAATTAACATTGCGGTAAAAATTCTAAGTTCAATTTGCCACGTTCCGCCAATAAAATAAATTAAATTTTCAAAGCAGGCTAAACTTAATCCGCAAAGAATGGCGCAACAAAAAAAAGCAGGAAGTTCAAGCTTCTTAGACGGAATTAAAAACAGAAGGAGCATTTTAAATGTTTCTTCAACAAGTCCGGTCAAAATCAAATCATTTAGAAAAATTGAAAAAAGACTGCGGTTTACAAATAAATTTGTTTTATCTAAAAAAAACTGAACTACAGAAATTGGAATAACCGCTAACATTCCAAGCAGGCAGGCAAAAAGTGCCGGAAAAATCTTAAAATTTTTAATCAGCAGGCAAAAACAAACAAAAACGGCAAGCAGCGGAATAAAATTAAAAACTAAAGACAGCACCAAAGTCATAAAAAAAAGCATATCTTAACTGAATTAAATTTGCAAACCTAAAAAAAATATTTGCTACGGTAAAGTCATTACGGCAAATTCGCTCCAAATAAATAAAAATTGCAAAAACTCGAAATTCAGCCTAATAAAAAAAACTTAAGTTTAAATAATTCCCTGCCGAATTTTTTAAAGCAATGAAAAGGATTTTATTTTTTTCCCTAATAATGATTACGTTTTCTCTTGTGTCCTGCAATTTTATAGACACTTCAAAAAAGCAGACTGGAATTACTGCTCCAAATATTACAAAATCAAGCGGTTCTGATACAATTACAATTACGCCTACAACAGTTGCTTCTTCAAATTACATAAATATTTTTAGAGAAGACGCCGACTTAAACATTTACAACATTGGACAAATTGTAAAAAGTGAAAATTACACTTCAACTGGCGAAGTAAATTTTATTGACTACTACACTTCTGGCGACAAAAAATATTCATATTTTGCACGTTACAAAACTTCAAGCGGATACCACGTGTCTCTTTCGAGCGGAACTTATTATGGAGCGCCGGCAAGCGGAACTGACAACGAAGTTTCTATGCAAGTTGACACAACTGGCGGCAATTCAAAACTCGCTGTTATTTATGACAGTTCTGCTTTTACTCTTAAAATAAAAAAATCTGAATTAAAAATTCCTGAAACTTACGATTATAAAAATTCTATTGATACTGAGTCTGCTTTTACACCAATGATTGCAGTAAACAATGGCAGCCAGACCAGACTTTTTGAACTTACTGAAAAAAATATTTCTGAAGAATCAACTGATGAATCTACTGGCACTACAACAAGCACAGATGTTGCATACTGGTTTTTAGATATGAGAAGCAAATTTCCTGAAAGTTTTTTAAATGTTGAACTTAGCATTCAGGGAATTGTAGGTCAGGAAACAGAAGAAGTTTCTAACAGCGAAAATGACGACGACACTGCAGAAACGCTGTACTACGTTTACCGCTGGACCCTACCTTTAGGAACTGATTTGATTGAAATTTCTTACACGGATTCAAGTGTTAGCAAGATAATTATAAGCCCCGAAACCGACACTTCTGCTCTTCTTGATTACACTAGCGAAGAAGCTTCAAGTTCCAGCTAAGAGAGTAAAATGCTAAAAAAGCCTAGCCCCGATAGTTGAGTAAAATGCCTTTGGCATTTTACTCGTCGAGTTTTCTTGCGAAAACTCGCGGTCTTTTTGTTAAGAAAAAATCTACTTCTTAACAAAGCAGTTTTACGAGTTTCACTTGCCGAAACTCGTGTTGCTCGCGAATGTAAGCATACGTAACCATAAGGTTGCGGAAGAAGATTTGCTCCAAAAAAAATTAATCAAATTCAACTCCGTAACCAAAAAGCGCAAAATCTGCACGAACTGGATCTTCCGGGAAAACTTCTTTTAATTTTTGAGTTAACGCAACGGCGGTGTTTAAATTTGCAGACGGGAACTTTGCCCCAGAACTCAGCGGAATTAAACCAAGCTTTACTGACTGCTGCATTACGTGAGTGTCCAGCGGCATTAAAAGATTTTTTGCACTAAACCACGACGACCAAAGCCCCAAATCCACCGGCGAATTTTTTCTTACCATCCAGCGCAAAAACATATTTATTTTTTTACTGGCACTTTCTTTTGTGTGCGGAACAAGATTGCATTCCGGGCTAAAATTCTGCGCAATAACTTGAGAAGCAAAAATTTCTTTGTTAAGAACAAGATTTTCTTTTTGAAGTTGCGCTTTTATATGATTTTGAATTGACCCGCTTTTTTTTAGCATAAAATTTATTCCGTCAAAAAACAAAATCATTGAGTTATTGGAATAAATTCTGTAGAAAAAATTTTCTTTGGGTAAAAAAAAGTCTTTGTATTTTTCCTGCAAAATCCATTCGGTAGGAAGAAGTTTATGTTTTTCGCAGTCAGCTAAAATTGATTCAATGTGCGCTATAATTTGCTCTCGCCTGCCAAAAGAAAGATTTGCCGCAACAAAAGCCACAGTTTCCTGTTCAAGCGGAGAAGAAAATCGATGCATAAACTGAGATGGATCTTTTTTTAGAAATTCAGCGGTTTCATATTTGTTTGCTAAAAAAATTAATCTGTTTTGTAAATCTTTTTCCATTTGTAAAAATTTAGCATTTTTAGCTTAGTGTTAAAATCCCGACTGGGCGTGTTACTGAGGTAATTTTTTGTTAGGGAGAGAATTTCTTATTAGGCTGAATTTCGAGTTTTAATCAGAAATTTACAAAAATATAGCTAGCCAAGCCTAGCCC
>CAZXCR010000292.1:0-3004 GCA_964639315.1 uncultured Treponema sp.
AAAGTCTTTGCGTGGTGAACAGTTTGGACGCTCGAGAATTCAAAATTCAATCATTGAAAATTTAAGTTACCCGGCAAATAAAATGGCAAAATTTACCTACGATTCAATTGCTAATTTTACATCAAAGGCGATTGAAGACGATATTACAATTTTGGTACTAAAATATCTTGGAGGTAAATAATGGATCAGCTTGTTATAAATGAAAAAGTTGGTGCAAACTATATGCTTTACGAAATGAACGGAGCTGTAAACGCCTACACCATTTCTGAAATTCAGGAAAAAATTTCAAGTTTAATTCCTGATTCAAATATTGTTCTTGATATGTCTGGGGTAATTCAGCTGGATTCTTCGGGCGTGGGAATGATTATGGCTTTTCATAATGACGGCGAGGATTTTGGCACAAAACTTTTTATTATGAATCCAAGTGAAGAAACTCGTCATGCTTTGAATAAAACAGGTTTTCTAGATTACTTTAACATAATTCACTCTGTTACCGAGGTTGCTGATGCTTCGTAAAATTTATTTTGCCATCGCAGTTTTTTTTGTGCTGAGTTTAAGTTTGTTTTCTTGTTCCAAAACAAATTCTGAATCAAAAAAAATGGAAAGTCAAAAAGAAGATCCTGACTTTAACAAAATTGACCTTGTGCTTTCGAAGATGAGTCCGCGCTTTCAGAAGGAAGTAAAAATCCCGGATGAAAAAAAATATGAATTTCTTGCAGATTTGTCTGTTATGATGGAAGAGCAGGAGAGCATAAAAGATCAGTACAAAAGTGATGATTTGAGCTTGCTTTTTCTGATTGATAAAACCCACAGCGTTTCAAGCGAATATAAACCGACTGTTTTGCTTCATCTTGAAAGTAATGAATTTTATGAGGTGAACAAAAATACGCTGAATCTTCGCCCGGAAGCCGCCAATGCACTTATGGAAATGGCTCGCGCCGCAACACAAGACGGAGTTCGCCTTACCATAAGTTCAACGTATCGTTCTTACGAGTACCAAAAAAATCTTTTTGCTTACTGGGTGCAAGTGGACGGTCTTGAAGAAGCCGAGCGGGAAAGTGCGCGTCCTGGCACGAGTCAGCATCAGCTTGGAATTGCAATGGATTTTGCGCCTGTAGATGACGCCTTTGCTCAAACTGAAGAAGGGAAATGGGTTTATGCTAATGCTGCGGATTTTGGCTGGAGCCTTTCGTTCCCTCAGGATTATGAAGATATAACCGGTTACCGCTGGGAAAGTTGGCATTTTCGCTACATTGGAAAATTTACCTGCAAGTTCCAAAAAAAGTGGTTCTGCAACGTTCAGCAGTATATGATTGAATTTGTGGATGAATGGAATAAAAACCAATCCTAGCGCCTGTGCAGAATTCCATATTATCGCCTTTAATTAAAGTGCCTTGGATGATATGGAAGGTCTGCAAGTTTTAATTATTTGGAGCGAACTTTTTTACTTTTAGGAAATTTTTTTTGCGTTCCGGCTGAAAATTTTTTTAGAAAACCCGCTGTTCAGGGTTGTCATTCAAAACCTTCGGTTTTGAACGGCTACGCCGCCCTTACCATCGGGGCTAGGCTTTTCTAGCAAAACAGTGGGCGTTCCGAAAACAATCCTTATCAGGTCAAAATTCGGGTTTGTTACAATTAATCATTTAAGCGCCGATTGAGCCTGTCGAAATCAAGTGACTATTACTGATAAAATTTTCTGTTAATGGAAAATCTACTCTTAACAAAAAAATCTTTTAGTAACCCGCGCGCTGTTCTTGAAGTAAAATTTCTACATAACAAACAAAATCTTTTTGCCAGAAAAAATCTTCTGGTAATCACGTGCAACGCGTACTTGCAGAAAAATTTCCTCTTAACAAACAAAATCTTTTTATTTCTGACGTTCCTGCGATTCTATTTCTGCTGGCGAAAGACCGAACTTTTCTTTTGGCTGGTGACTGTCGCTTCCCTGCGGTTCAATGTGAACTACAATGTCGTAAACTTCTGGAATGGCATCAATTACCGCCTGTTCTACTTTTTCAGAAAGTTCATGTGCATCGTACACGCTCATTTTTGGCGGAACTTCAATGTCTAAATCAACATCATAGTGCGAGGCAATTTTTCTGATTCTTGCTCTGTGCGGATTTGAAACTCCCGGAACTGAACTTGCTGCCTCGAAAAGTTTTTTGTAAAGCGAATTGTCTGTGTTGCCGTCCATCAGTTCAAGATTTGTTTGCATAAAAAGCATTACGGCATTTTTCATTACCCAAAGTCCCACCAAACAAGCGATTATTGGATCAAGAACCGGAAGCTTTAAAATTTTCGAAACTAAAAGTCCTGCAAGAATTGCCGCCGACATTACAGTATCGCTTTTCATATTTTCTGCATTTGCTTTTACAATTTCACTGTCTGCAAGTTTGCCGTAATGAAGCTGAATCAAATAAAGTATTAATTTTCCTGCAATCGAAATTAGCGCCGCCGCCACTGCCCACAAAGAAACTGCTTCTGAAATTTCAGCAGAAAAAATTCTTTTTGCACTTTGAAGACTCAACTCCATTCCCGCAGTAAAAATTATGAAGGAAAGAATCATTGTGGCGGTGGTTTCTGCGCGTCCGTGTCCCCAAGGATGTTCTTTGTCGGAAGGTTTACTGATGATAACGCTTATTATGAGCGTTACAACTGCCGTAAGTACATCAGAAGAAGAATCTAAGGCATCTCCGGCAATTGCAAGTGAGTGGGAAAAATACGCAAATACAAATTTTACGGCTGCAAGAAGTGCGTTTCCTGCAAGAGCAAAAATTCCCGCTGCTCGAATATAGCGGCTTTTTGTGTTTTCGTTCTGAATCATAATGACTTTTGTTTTTAGCTAAATTGAAAGACCCGGTGGCTTTGCACTGCGTCTGTTAAGTAAGAAATTATCTTTTCATTAAAGAAAAAATTTTATCAGTAACAGGCGACAAAAAAATGCGGTGGTTTCGCACGGCGCCTGTTAACTAAAAAATTATCTTTTTTGTGTACAGACCCCGAA
>CAZXCR010000293.1:0-2997 GCA_964639315.1 uncultured Treponema sp.
CAGTTTGATTTTTGTACTTACGGTTTTTACATTCGTCCAGTTTCCACCGCTTGGAAAGGCAACATTTACTCTTGTTTTTCCGTTTGCAGTTAAGAGTGCCGTTCTGTCTTCACCGCTTATGTAAGAAATTGTAAGAATATAAACTCCGTCTTTTTTTACGTTCACATTGTTAAAAACCAAAAAATTTTCGCTGCCGTTGCCCACAAATCCCACAGCTTTTCCGCCACTCGCACCAGCAAGAGCTTTTGCACCGCAACTTCCGCTAAAAGTATTCTGTTCATCTTCGGCTTCGTAAGTTCCTTCAGCAGCAAATTTTACGTTAATATCGGCACTTTCGCTTATGTCGTTGTATTTTGCAGTGCAGGTAAAAATATAGTCGCCAGGATTATCTACGCTTACAAGAGCATTTTCGCCGTTACTAGTGATTTGCGCGTTTCCAGGTCCCAAAGTCTTTTTCCATTCAAAAGTCACATCATTTTTATTTGCATTTTGAACGCGACTTCTTACGCTTAATTCAGCCTGATTTGGAATTTTCGCACCAGAACTTGAATCCGCTTCAAGAACGATTTTTGCACTTGTGCCAGGAAGTTCATCTTTTAAAATAACAGTGGCAATGTAGATTTCATCGATTTGTGGCGCTGGATTTTTTTCGCCCCAGATTGAAATTGAATTTTTTCCCTGAACGAGCGGCGCTGTAAAACAGTAAGTTTGGTAGTTTGACCAGCCCAAAGTATTTCTAAAAAAGTGAATTTTTTCAGCAGCATTGTTCACTTTTATAAAAACTTCCTTGTCCACAACATTTGTATTGTAATTTGACGCCCCGTCGCCAAGCTGACCGTTTGAATAAACAATTACAATTTTGTGAGCACCAGAATTTTTTGCGTTAACAGAAAGTTCAAGCACATTTTCTTTGCCAGCATTTTTAAAAGCCACAACTTTTTGAGAAGCACAATTTCTTTCTTTTCTAGTGCGCAGACCAGAATCTGAATCTGAAACAAAATCTTCTGCCTGAATTTTTTCAAAATCGTAATCAAGCGCAAGAACGCTGAGTTTTGCATTCACATTTTTATTTCCAGAAAAATCAAAAACATTTATTCCTTTTTGAAGAAAGACATTTGCACTTTCTGAAGTTTTTCCGTCAGTTTTTAATGAACAAAGATTTTCGCCGTTAAGATAAAAATTTATGTTTCCAGACTTTCCGTTTTCTTCGCTAAGCGCGATTTTGTAATATCCGTCACCAAGCGCGTTAAAAACAACCCGCCGCGAAACTTCTGAATTTTTTGAAGTCAGTTTTTCAGCAAAAATTTCGTTTTCGCCCAAAGAGAATTTTTCTTTTGAAAAAACTGCAAGGTAAGCATTGTTTGAATCGCAGTTTTCTACGGGAAGCAAAAACGAATCTTCGGCAAGAGATACATTTTTATCAAAAAGAATTTCTTCTCCAATAGAAGGCTTTATTCCCGAAGAACCGATTTTGTAAAGCGTAAGGTGAGCATTTCCTGAAATTCCTGCAGCACTAAAATTCTTTACTTCGAGAGAAAAATCTTTTTGTGAACCGCCAAAAATTACACGAATTTCATTTGAAATTTCATCGTTAACTGCAAGCGCGCGAAGTCCCTCAGAATTTTCATTTTGACCAGAAACACTCACTCTTTTTCCGCTAAGTTCGCCATACCATTTGTACAAAAACCACGCTCCAGTTGGGCAAGTGTTTGCGCTCACCAAATCATTTAAACTTCCGGCAGTTGTCCAGTAAGCAAGGCATCCGTGAACCTGACTTTCTTCAAAACGCGAAATAAACTGTACAAGTTTTCCAGGCATTGCAAGGTCTCCCGAAAAACGCGCGTATTCATTTATAACAATTGGAGTTTCTTTTATTCCAAGTGATTTTTCCAGATTCCTAAAATCAGAATAATGATTGTTCCAGTCAGTAAAAAAATCGTCCTGAAGTTCATGCCAGGTGACGGTGTCTGGGAGGCAGTTGTGTTCCTTTGCATAATTCATAAAGACGCTCATAAATTTTTTGCGGTAAATTGTTGTATTTGGTCCGGCAATTTTTGCGTTTGGATCTACTGACTTTATGAGTTTATAGCAGGCTTCCCAATCCTTACAAAAATCTTTGAGCATATAAGAATCGTTGTACCAGATTACATCAGGTTCGTTAAAAGGCACCCATTCGTAATAATCGTGATAAGGGTCCGCAAGCGAATCTTTTACAAGCTTTTCGACCTTTGAAAGATAATCCTTAATTCCAAGTTTTTCGTAAGGCCACTGTTTGTAAACGTCCTGAGAATAAATTTGAATTTTCTTTCCGCCAGAACCAATAAAATCTGGGGCGATTTTAAAAGCGTCGCCGTTTGGATGCTGAAGACCGTCTTTTGGTTTTTGTGCCGCCACATCAGACCTTAAGGCAAGCAGCATTTGCCGCGAAGGAATTCCTGGATCGCCAAGTCCGTACAAAAATCCTGTGGAACCGTAATTTAAGTTCCCTAAAAAATCGGCTGCATTAACACAAAGCTTTTGGTTTTGCGCAAAAACTGAAGAACTTACTAAAAAAACTAAAATAAATCTGCAAAAATTCTTTTTCATAAGAAAATACTAACATCTTCCGCTGAAAAAAAATAAAATATTTAAAAAAAACGCGCTTTAAGATTAAAAATATTGATATTTATCAATAAAAAGTGATTTTTATTTTGCTTGATTTGGAGCAAATTTTTTTACATCAAGTGTGCATCGCAGGCTTCGCTTATATTTTCAGGCGACGGGCTGCTTAACAACCGGGACGTGCGAGTTTGCCGCAACCTTACGGTTGCTTCCCGAATTTTGTTCCAAAACTCATAGATTTTTTTGTTAAGAAGAGAATTTTGTATAAAAGTGAAAATCTTGTCAGTAACAGGCGAAGCCTGCGACTCTTTTGCGTTCCGGCTGCAAATTTTATTAGGAAACCGTCCTTGCAGGGTTTCATTCTTCCGCTATCGCTCCAGAACGCTTCGCGCCCTT
>CAZXCR010000294.1:0-2988 GCA_964639315.1 uncultured Treponema sp.
TAGCCCCGATTGTAGCGGCGCGCAGCGTTCAAAACCGTAGGTTTTGAATGAAACCACGTAAAGCGGGCTTCCTACAAAAACTTTACACCCGGAAAGAAGAAAAATTTTTGGCAGGAAACAAACTCGCTCCAAATCAGCACATCACCAAAAAATCCCTACATTCTAAAATAATGACATTTGTACATAAATTTTATATACTGCCCTCGGTGCGTTTTTTTTAGGAGGCACTGGAGGTATAAAATGAAGGTTTTGGTAATTGGTGGGGCAGGCTACATTGGAAGTCATGTTGTAAAGGAACTGATGGCAAAGGGTCACTCAGTAACAGTTTTTGATAATCTTTCAAGCGGATTAATTCAGAATCTTTTTGAAGAAAACGATTTTATTGCAGGAAACATACTGCATAAAGAAGATCTTGACGCTGCATTTGACCGCGGATTTGACGCTTTTATTCATCTTGCTGCATTCAAGGCTGCCGGCGAAAGTATGGTAAAGCCAGAAAAATATTCAGTAAACAACATTACGGGAACATTAAATATTTTGAACAGTGCCGTAGAACACAATTGCCTTAACATGGTGTTCTCTTCCAGTGCTGCAGTTTTTGGCGAACCTCAGTATCTGCCAATTGACGAAAATCATCCAAAAAATCCTGAAAATTATTACGGATTTACAAAACTCAAGATTGAAGAATTTATGGCTTGGTACGAAAAATTAAAGGGACTTCATTTTGCTGCCCTCCGTTATTTTAATGCTGCCGGATACGATCCAGAAGGAGTTCTTTACGGACTTGAAAGAAATCCAGCAAATCTTCTGCCGGTAATGATGGAAGTTGCTTGCGGTAAACGGGAAAAAATTTCAATTTTCGGAAATGACTATCAGACTCGCGACGGAACTTGTATCCGCGACTACATTCACGTAAGTGACTTGGCTACTGCCCACGTTCTTGCACTCGAATACATTGCTTCTAAAAAAGAATCACTTACGCTTAACCTGGGAACCGGAAACGGAATTACGGTAACAGAGATGCTTGAAGCTACCCGCAGAATTACAGGTAAAGAAATTAAGGCTGAATATACCGCCCGCCGCCCTGGAGATCCTGCACAGCTTACTGCAACTTCTGCAAAGGCAAAAGAAATTTTAGGCTGGGAACCAAAATGTTCTGATGTTGATACTTTGATTGATTCTACTTACAAAGCTTACACAAAGTATTATGCTGAGCATAAAAAATAATTTTTAGAATACAAAAACCGGCGGTTAAAAACTGTCGGTTTTTTTTTCAGATGATATGTTAGAAAAATTTTACTAGGGTAAATTTCGAGTTTGTCGTAAGTTTCATTGTTGTCTTTGACTATTAAATTATTGAGTTAAGAAAAGATTTTTTTGTTAACTGAAAATTTCATTGGTAACACGCTCAATCGGCGCTTAGATGATTAATTGCAAAACTCGAATTTTGACCTACAAGACATTTTATTTTTTGCAGGAGGAAAATTTTGAACAAGGAATTTGAGCAGATAAAAGAGTGGATTGAAAATCATACTCACGATATGGTGGATTTTGAAAAGTTGCTTACTCAGGCAAAGGCGCTTGCTCCAGAAAACGGTGGCGACGGTGAATGGGAAAAATGCCGCGCAATAGAAAAATTTCTTAAGGAAAACGGAGTAAAGAATTTTGAACATTATGACGCCCCAGATAACCGCGTAACTGAAAAGACCCGCCCAAATTTAGTAGCAACAATTCCGGGTGCAAAAGATGATTATTCAGTTTGGGTTTGCGCTCATATGGATGTAGTTCCTGTAGGCGAATTAAAAATGTGGAATACAAATCCGTGGGACGTGGTAGAAAAAGACGGAAAAATTTACGGTCGCGGAGTAGAAGATAATCAGCAGGGACTTTGCAGCGGAGTTTTAGCGGCGTTAAGTTTCGTAAAGCAGCACATAATTCCGGAGCACACAATAAAACTGCTTTTTATGGCTGATGAAGAAGTGGGCTCAGTTTACGGAATGAATTATCTTTTAAAAGAGCATAAAAATCTTTTTAAAGAAAATGACAGAATTTTAATTCCAGACGGCGGAGATGCAAAGGGCGAAACAATCGAAATTGCCGAAAAAAACATTTACTGGGTTCAGTTTCACACAGTTGGAAAGCAGTCTCACGGTTCGCGCCCAGATTTAGGAAAAAATGCAATGCTTGCTGGATGTGACTTAGCGTTGCGCATAAACGGTCTGGAAAAAGTTTTTAATCACCAGAACGAACTTTTTGACCCTTCATATTCAACTTTTCAGCCTACAAAAAAACTTTCAAATGTTGAAGGCGTAAATTTTATTCCAGGAGACGATGTTTTCTGCTGCGACTGCCGAATTAATCCTGAATATTCGCTTGATGAAGTGCGTGCAGAAGTTTCAAAATGCGTAAAAGCCGTAGAAGAAAAGTACGGCGTGAATATTGAAGTAAAAGAGTTGCAGGCGGAACAGAGCCTTCCTACCCCAGAAAATGCGCCGGTTGTAAAAGAACTTTCGCGTGCATTAAAAGAAGTTCACGGAATTGATGCAAAGTGCATAGGCGTTGGTGGCGGAACAGTAGCTGCAGGTCTGCGTAATTTGGGCTTGAATGCCGTAGTGTGGAGCACAATGGACGAGCTTGCCCACCAGCCAAACGAATACTGCATTATAAAAAACATAGGAATTGACGCGCTGACCATTGCATTCCTGGCGATTCTGTAAAAGAAGTTTTTTCTGGAGCGAGATTGCCGCAACCTTACGGTTACGTATGCCCACATTCGTTAGCAAGCGTAAGCTTGCGACTTTCCGCGGTTACGTACGCACTTCGTGCTATCTTCATTCTTCCGCTGCGCTCCAGAACGCGCTATTGTGTTTTCTAAGTCACATATTAGGCGTTAAGAAAATAAATGTTTGTAAAGAAGACCTGCGAGTTTGTGGCTGTTACTAACAAAATTCCCGCTCTACTAAAAAATTAATTTCTTAACAAAACAAT
>CAZXCR010000295.1:0-2978 GCA_964639315.1 uncultured Treponema sp.
ATTTTGTTAGGTAAGAGATTATTTTTAGGGCATTTTTATTTTTTTTGGAGCGAATTCTGATGGTAACGCGCCGTTATGTTTTCTAAGTTACATATTAGTCGCTAGAAAAATAAATGCTTATCAAAAAGACCGTGAGTTTGCCGCTTGGTTTCGACAAGCTCAACCGGCGCGAATTTTTCTTACTTGCAGTAAAGCCTAGCCGTGATGGGAAGGGGCGCGAAGCGCGTGCGGAGCACCGAGCGAATAGCGGAGCCCTGGACAGCGCGTTAGCATAGGGAATTTGCTTCAGAAGAAAAAATACTCAGGGAGTGGCGCGGAAATTGTTTGACTTTGCATTGTGGCTGGGTTTGTAAACTCGAGGCTTGCGGCGTGCAACATTATGCGTCCGCTGGGGTCAAGGAGATTTTTTTCGCCGCCGTAAAGTTCGTCGCCTAAAATTGGGAGGTTTAGCGAAGAAAGATGAACTCTTATTTGGTGAGTGCGCCCCGTAAAAGGCTTACATTTTACTAAAAAATATTTTTTTCCGTCGAGGGTAAATTCTTTTACAAGTTCAAATTCGGTTTTTGCTTTTTGACCGCCGGCACTTTCTTTTACAATTCCCATTTTGCATCGTGCGCTTTTTGGCGAGATACGTCCTAAGTAATTTTCAAGTTCAAATTTTTTTCCGAGACTAAGGGCTTTTTTATTTGCATTTACGCTGGATAGATTCGCGCTGGATTTTTTTGTGCAAAGGGCATAGTAAGTTTTTTGGATTCCGTGGGTTTCAAAAAGATTGTGAACAAAGGAATTTACGCTGCGGTTTTTTGTAAAAAGAATTACTCCGCTGGTTTCCCGGTCGAGTCGATGCATTATTCCTGCGTATGGTGGATTTCTTAGAGATGAATTTTTTTTCCACAAATATTCAACTACGCACTGATGTAAATTTTTTCTTCCCTGAACGATTGTTTCTTCTGTGGAAAGGAATGCCGGTTTGTTTACAAAAATTAAATTTTCGTCTTCAAAAAGCACGTCTTTTTCTTCCAGAACAAAATCGATATCGCCATTTGATTTTTCGTAAAAAAATTTTTCTTCGTCTAGCAAAACACAAACTGCACTTTGTTTGTGCAATGAATATGAAGGAATTTTTATGATTTTTTTGTTTACACTGACGCAGCCTGCAATTATAAGCCGCCTTATTTTACTGTTTGAAATTTTCTGATTAAAAGCAATTTTTTCCAGTTTACCGGGAAGATTTTGCTGTAGAAAAATATCAAGCCGTTCAGCTTCATTTACCGTGAATGTAAGCGTCTGCATTTTTTTTCCTTAAGTTTTATTATGTGAAAATTTGATTTTGTTACAATTACTTATTTAAGCGCCGATTGAGAGAGTCGAAATCAAGCGACGCACTAGAATATACTTCCGCAAAAAGTCTCAAGCGACACTCTCGCAGTCTATTACAGATGGTGGTTTCGACAGGCTCAACCACCGGGTCTTGCATTTTCCTACACCTTTTTTGTAACTTTCTAATTAAAACTCGAAATTCGACCTAATAGAATTTTTTGTTAAGGGAAAAAAAACGTTTCTTAACAAAAAGAGCAAGCCAAGCCTAGCCCCGATTGGAGCGGCGCGCGAAGCGCGTTCTGGAGCGCAGCGGAAGAATGAAGGCGAAAGCCGCAACCGCGGAAAGCGGGTCTTGTAATGAAATTTGCAGCCGAGCGCACTGGGGGGGGGCGCGAGAAAAAAATTTATTTTGAGTAAAAAAATTCGCTCCAAAAAAAACGTCTTAAATCCGGCGTAAAAAATAAACGTCGCCAAAATGTTCTTTTTTGTAAGGGATTGAACCGTTGCAAAACACGGCTGCCGTTTCGCTTACTGACAAAAACAAGAGCCCGCCTTTTTTTATGCTGACTGCAATGTTGTTTAAAATACGGCGCTGTAAATCTTCGTCAAAATAAATAAAAAGATTTCGTAAAAAAACTATGTCGAATTCGCCGGAATTTAGGGGAAGTTTTCCACCACGCGCAAGATTGTAGCAAACTCCCTGAATTGATTTTTTGGCTTCCTCGTTCAAAGTGTAAGTTTTTCCGTTAAAGTGGCAGCATTTTTCAATTAACTGACGGTATTTTTGTCCGTCTTTTTTAAAGGATTTTTCTGTGTAATTTCCCTCTTTTAGAGCTTTTAGCACAAAACTGTCTATGTCGCTTGCAAGAATTTTTGCGCTTATGTTGTGTCTTTTGCACAAGGCATAAAGGGAAACCGCTTCTTCTCCGCACGAGCAGGCAGCGCTCCAAATTCTTATTTGCCCTGACTTAAATTTTGGCAGATAAAAATTGTTTAAAAAATCAAACTGAATTTCTTCCCTAAAAAAATAAGTTTCGTTTATTGCGGCAGTGTCGATTAAAAGCGAAAATTCTTCGGCATTTGAATAAAGAAGCCTTTCGTACGCTAGGAGATCTACTTCAAGAGCGGCAGTCCTTTGGCTTATAAAACTGCTTACAAGGCGACGGTGGGCTTCGTTTAAATTTATTCCGCTGAAATTTTTTATAAGAGTAAAGATTTTTGCGTAAGGTTCAAGATTTTGTATAAAAAGTGATTCATAGTCCATTTTTTTTACCTCCTATTCTGCTTCTGCAAGGAGGGAATTTATTAATTTTGGGATTGCAGAAAGCCTCTCTCCCCTCGACACCGCTTTTTTTTCTACCGCAAATTTTGGCATTCCGTAAACAACGCAGTCTTTTTCGTCTTCGGCAATTGTAAATCCGCCTGCATCATAAATGCTTTTTAGCCCCAAACCGCCGTCTTTTCCCATTCCGGTTAAAATTACTGCAATTGATTTTTTTCCGCACACTTTTGCCACGCTTTCAAACATTTTGTCGGCAGCTGGCTTAAAAAAATTTACGGCTTCACCAGAATCAAGAAGAACAAAAAGATTTTCCTGATTTTTTTCAGATTTTCGCACGCAAAGATGAAATCCGCACGGAGCAATGTAAACTCTTCCG
>CAZXCR010000296.1:0-2966 GCA_964639315.1 uncultured Treponema sp.
CTAACCGACGACGAATGGCAGATAATGAAGCGCCACACAATTTTTGGCTCGCAGGTTCTAAACGAATTTAAGGATATTCCGGAAGTAAAAGAAGCGGTTTTGTATCATCACGAACGCTACGACGGAAAAGGCTACATGGAAGGCTTAAAAGGCGAGGAAATTCCACTTGTAGCAAGAATTATCTGTGTTGCAGATTCCTACGACGCAATGGCAACCGACCGCGCCTACAGAAAAGCGCTCCCAAAGGAAATAATTTTAGCCGAACTCGAAAAAAACAAAGGAATTCAGTTTGATCCTAAAATCGCAGAAATCATGATTGCGCTCATAAAGGAAGGCAAAATTTAATTTAAAAAGGGGAAGTCTCCCCTTGCGCTCCAGCCACGAGCCGTGTCTTCCGCTATCCCCTCTGCGGGCTCAAATGCCGCCCGCAACGCCCGCTTTTGCTTACACAAAAACAAAAAATCTGCTATTATAATCTCCAAAATTAAATAATCGACATCAAACGAGCAGCTAAAAGCGTAAGTCCAGTTCGGACACGTTTTTGGCTGCTTTTTTTTGTTTAAAATTTTTTAGGAGTGTTTTTTTATGAAAAACTACGATTTGGGAACGGAAAAAATCGGATGTCTTGTGCGCCATTTTGCAGTTCCGTGTGTAATCAGCATGCTGGTTGCGGCTTTGTACAATATTGTTGACCAGATTTTTATCGGCTGGAGCAACGCGGGCGCGGCAGGAAATGCGGCAACGAACATTGTTTATCCGTTTACAGTTCTTGCTTTGGGTCTTGCGCTTCTTGTTGGCGACGGAGCTATGGCTATGTTCAGTCTTGCGCTCGGCGAAAAAAACAGGGAAAAGGCAAACAAGTGCATTGGAAACGGTTTTTGCGTTCTTGTGATTCTTTCGGTTGTGCTTTTCATTCTTGGATTTTTGTTCAAGAAACAGATTCTCTCGATTTTTGGCGCAAATCCGGACGAAAAACTCTGCTACGACTTTGCAAACCAGTATTTTGTTGTTATTTGTTCGGGGCTTCCTTTTTATATGATTGGCCAGGGACTGAACGGCGCAATCCGCGCGGACGGTTCTCCTAAGTTTGCGATGGTCTGCACGCTGTCCGGCGCTGTTGCAAATATCATTCTTGACCCGGTTTTTATTTTTGCCTTTGGAATGGGCGTAAAAGGCGCGGCGATTGCGACGGTAATCGGGCAGGCTCTGACTTTTGTAATGAGCATTTTCTATCTTTTTCGCTCAAAGAATTTCCGTTTAAGTTTTAAAAGCCTAAAGCCTAATTTTGCGCTTCTATCACGGATTGAGCTGATTGGAATTGCCTCTCTTATAGTTCAGCTTTCGATTGTGATTATCATTGCGGTTGTCAACAATATGATTTCAAAATACGGCTACGAAACTTTCGCAAGCACCGGGGAAGCGTTCGGCTCTGTAATTCCCCTTGCCGTTATTGGAATCGTTATGAAGGTTTTTGGAATTGTAATTTCGGTTGTGATTGGAATAAGCCTTGGCGGTCAGCCTATAATCGGCTTTAATATGGGGGCAAAAAATGTTGTGCGAGTAAAAGAAACTATCCGCGTAATTCTGCGTCTTGTCCTTGCGCTCGGCATTGTTGTATTTTTGATTTTTGAGCTTTTGCCAGACTTGGTTATTTCTATTTTTGGAAAAGGCAATTCGCCTGAATACATTGAATACGCCCGGCTTTGCATAAGAATCTTTTTGAGCGGAATAATAATGACGTGCTTTATAAAATCCGTGGCGATAATCTTGCAGGCAACCGGAAAAAGCATAAAATCAACTCTGCTTGCCATGCTCCGCGACCTGATAATTTTCGTTCCAGCGGCGCTTATTCTTGCAACTGCGAGCCGTAATATTGTAACAATGCTGTGGAGCGCACTCATAAGCGATGCGTTTTCGTTCGTTGTTGCCGTGATTTTTCTGCGTGTCGAGATAAAAAACATGGAAAGTTTCGGGAGAAATTCGTAGCATCATTATTTTTAAGGCAGTTCCGACTTTATTTTTGTTCAAAAAACTAGATATTGTGCGGAACTGCTGAAGGGTGACGGCTTCAGAGTGATTCAGAATGACAAGGTATGACAATTTAATAATTTCCTTTTTCTTCTATTGTTTGTTTTTATCTGAAATTGTTGTCAAAAATGTTGATTAGCCCCCTAAAAGGTGACGATTTTTCGCTCAATCTATTTCAAGCAAATTTTTAATGCACCAGTCAGGATTCTGTGTATGAAAGGAATAGTAAACATCATTTAACTGCTTGTGAGGAAAAAGCTGCATAACAAATTTTGTGGATTGTTCCCTGGTATATGAAAAGTAACGGTATAAATAACCAATCCAGAACAAAGAGCTTTTAGAATATTTTACTTTGCCATAGGATGATTTTTCAAAGAATTTTCCCTGAAATTCACATAGCAGTAAACCATTGTGATCAAATTCTTTCATTTAAAAAGCTCCTCAATATAAAGACCTGATTTAAATTCCCGTTTTGAAGATTTTAGTTTCGTATCAATCTCAAAGTCTCTTTCAATCAAACGCTTTCTGCAGTCTTCCCCCTCTGGTTCTGATATATAATATTTTTCAATAGGAATTAAATTGGACAATCAAGTTAAGCTATTACTTTTTATAATGTTACATAAAAAAATATGGCAGCAAGGAGTGCAAACAGTATGACAATATATGCAAAATCCGCGGATTTTATTTTATAATCATTTTTATGAAAAAAATATTTTCCAGCTTTTCTTTTGCTCTCTCTGCATTTCTTGCCTTTTCTGCATTTTTTGGCTGCGCATCGCTTTCATCTTCTTCTGGAAAAATCAAATCCTCTGCAGAATTTGTTTATTCAAACCAGAAAAATTTTGAAGAATATTCAAAAAAATCATTCGCTTCTGTTTCCTTAAAGGAATTTTCCGACGGATTCAGCCATGCGCGGTACAAATACGAAAACGAAATTC
>CAZXCR010000297.1:0-2964 GCA_964639315.1 uncultured Treponema sp.
TTCCAGTACCGTCGTTTCCGTGGTAAATGTAAGTTACATCGCCAGTCTGATTATCAACTCTTTTAAAACATACGGCGCAGTCAGTTTTTGAATAATAATGATCTTCAAGATAAATACTTACTCTTCCGTCCTGACTCAAATTTTCGCCGGTAAACGTATACTGCGGAAAAGGACATTCTTTTGACGAAACAAAATAATCAGGATGTTCAACAACCCATTTTCCGTCCATTCCAGTGTGATTCGGAACCATATCGCTTGCAAGACGAATTCCTCTCTGCCAGCAACGGCGCCGCAAATTATCCAGCGCAGCCCAACCGCCAAGATTCCCAGCAATTTCGTAGTCAAGCAAAGAATAAGCAGAGGCAGCGGCTTCTGGATTTCCGTTAATCTGCTTAATTCTTTTACTTGCGTAGGAGCGTTCCCAAAGTCCTATAAGCCACAGTCCGGTAAAACCTTCATCGCGCAACAGGTCAAGTTCTTCGTCTGGAATTTGGTCAAGGCGAGAAATATCCCGGTCATATTTTTTACTCAGCTGATAAAGCCACACAAGAACCGTTTTTGCCATTAAAACAACATTAGGCATCCATTCGCGGTCCGGAGAAAATCTTTCATATTCCTGACTTAAATTTTCGTAAGAATACGCGTCCATACTAAAACCTTCAGCTGGGGCTGGGTGCCAGGAAGCTTTTTCTTCCTCAGAAATAATGTCCATTCCTTCAAGAAGTTTCAAAATCCATTCGCCAAGCAAATCTCTCCAGTACGTGCGAATATAATCCAGCTGACCTTTTAGCGACGTTGGAGAATTTTCCACCGGCTCTTTTAACATTGTAATCAAATCGTTATTTTTTGGACCAAAAACAGGTTGAGTTTTAAAATACGCTTTGATTGTATTCCAAGTTTTTATGTAGTCCGGATTTTGTAAAAGATTTTTTTCATCAAAAAGAATTTGGAACTGGTGAAAAGCCGGATTTTCGTTTGCAAGATGAAGCATAATCATTTCTTCAAGCACCTGATCGCGATTTGACCTTTCTTTTCCAGTCGCCTTATCAACCGGAGATTTTGCTAAAAATTCAGCGCAAGTCAGCTTATTTTTATAAACTTCAACTGGCGGAAACTCTTCCGTAAACTGAATCAAAAGTGCGTCAATTTTTTCACGTCCAAAACTTCTGTCCAAATCTTCAAGCAAATTTTTTAGAGCGTTAGGAGCTTTATCGCGGCGAAACAAAAACAAAACATAATGAAAAACTTCATCAATCAGTCCCATTGCATTCAGCGAACCTGCAGAAATTCTTTTTTCTTTCTGATTATTTTTATCAAAAAACTCGTTCAGCTTTGTCTGGAATTTTTGAACTGCTTTAAAGTCCGCAAACAAAACATTTCCGCTTGAGGCAAAAAGCCTTTCATTAAAATTACATAATTCGCGAATTTTTCTGCTCACGTGAAATTCGTTATAAGAATATTTCATTTTTTTCCTCCAGATTTTTTGCTGATTTTGGCAGATTTCTGATTTTTTGAATGAATAGACGCAATGTCTTTTATTTTCTGAATCAAATTTTTATTTGCCGTAAGTTCCTGAATTTTCACAGGAAGTCTGTAAGTCCAGTTAAAGTCATTTACGCTTCCAGGAACATTGATTCTTTCGTCCTGCGGATTTGGCAGATAATATTTTGGCTCCAAAAACAAATAGTCCTGAATTGGATTTATAAACCACTCGGATTCAGTTTCCGCGCAATTTTGCAAAATAAAATTCGCAATATCCGCATTAAAATTCTGTTTTTCAAGAGACGCTTCTTTTTCAGAAACTTCAATTTCAATTTCTTCAGAAAAAAGTTCTCCCTGAAGACTTGTATTTTTTTTCTGAGCTGGATTTTCCGACTTCTTAAACGGATGCAGATTTTCCTCTTCGCAAAGTTTTATAAACTGTTCCACACTCTGTTTTTCTTCGTTCCACCACTGGCGTAAAGTACTGCTATCGTGAACAGAAGTTGTACAAATGCTTCTTTCCGGGTAATCCTTGAACGGAATAAAAGGCTGATTCTGATTCTGCCATTCCCTGCACCAGCGCACAACTTTTAGCGAAAGAATTTGCAGTTTTTCAAGCACTTCATCCATACATTCAATTTTTGCACCCAAATCTTCTGCACAGGCGGTCATCTGTGTGGAATTTACAATCGGGGCAAGATTTTCAAGCGCAGTCTGCTTCCAAAGTTCATTTTCTTTTTTAGACAATTTTTCAAACAAAGAAAGAAGTTTTTCTTTTTCTTCCTCGTTCAGACTTTTCCATGCAGTGGAATTTCTAAAAGCGTACACCGGAACAAATTTATCTTTTTCAAGTTCAAGAAGTGCCCTGTCTCTCCATTTTTGCACAAGTGCATTTTTTACGCGCAAATCCTTTTCTTCGTCATCAAAAAATTTTGCAGCATAAATATCTTTGTCGCCTTTTATTGCACTGCTAAAATTCCAAAGTTCTTCAGATTTTACTCTCGTACAAATACTTTCAAGGACTTTTTCAGCTTCTTCGTGATTCCACGTAATGTCTTCAATTAAACTTGTTGGAATGTGCGGTTTGCAAAGCCAGGCAACTCTTCCTTCATCAAAGCCAAGTTTTTCTAAATCAGCGCGGCTAAAGGTTTCGTAGGGAACCGTGTGCCCTAAATAAGCCGTAGTTTCATTTTCGTTTACCGCCCAAATTCTAAAAAATCCCAGAATGTGGTCAATTCTAAAAGCGTCATAATAATTTGAAGCAAGCCGAACTCTTTCCTTCCACCAGCGGTATTCATCAAAGGCAATCCGCTCCCAGTTGTAAGTTGGAAATCCCCAGTTTTGCCCAAGCGGATTTTCTGCATCTGGCGGAGAACCAGCCCTCTCTTCCTGATTAAAAAATTCCGGTTTTGACCAGCAGTCAACAGAATCTTCGTTCATCAGAATTGGAATGTCGCCTTTTAAAATAATATTTTTCGAACG
>CAZXCR010000298.1:0-2964 GCA_964639315.1 uncultured Treponema sp.
AAGACTTTTTAATCAACTTTGAAAACTGCGTGATTGTTGTTTCGCATGACCGCCACTTTTTGAATGCAATCTGTACTTACATTTGCGATATTGACTACGGAAAAATTACTCAGTTTACTGGAAACTACGATTTCTGGTATCAGATGAGTCAGATTTTGCAGAAGCAGCAGAAAGATCAGCAGAAAAAGCGCGAAGATAAAATGGCTGACCTTAAGGCATTTATTCAGCGATTTGCAAGCAATGTTTCTAAATCAGGTCAGGCTTCGAGCCGCAAAAAGGTTCTTGAAAAGCTTGAACTTGAAGAGTTGCCGGTTACAAGCAGAAAATTCCCTTATGTTGGATTTCAGCCGGAGCGTTCAATCGGAAATTTCGTTCTTACGGCGCAGGATATTACCACAAAAGATGATGAAGGAAATTTCCTTCTTAACAAATTTTCCATTACGATTCATCCTGGCGAAAAAGTTGCCTTCGTAGGAGTGGAGCATAATTCGATTACTTCGTTTTTTGATGTAATTTCTGAAACAAAAAAGCCTCTTGACGGAACTGTAAACTGGGGTCAAACAACAAAGCACACTTACATGGGCCGTGACAATAGCGCTTATTTTAATAATGATATGACAATTACTGACTGGCTTAAGCAGTATTCTCCTGACCAGGACGATGCTTATGTGCGCGGATTTTTAGGACGTATGCTTTTTAGTGGTGATGATTCTCTTAAGCAAGTTAAGGTGCTTTCGGGTGGTGAAAAAGTGCGCTGTATGCTCAGTAAGATGATGTTGAGCGGGGCAAACGTTCTTATTTTAGACGACCCTACAAATCATCTTGATTTGGAAAGCATTGAAAGTTTGAACCAGGGACTTGCGAAATTTAATGGCGTAGTTCTTTTTTCAAGCCACGACCACGAATTTATCAGCACTATTGCAAACAGAATTATTGAAATTACACCGAACGGAATAATCGACAGAATGATGAATTTTGATGATTACTTAAAAGACGAGCAGGTTAAGGAACTTCGTAAGGAATATTACAAGGGAATTGATAAAAAAATCCGTTTCTAGTTCTTAACAAAAAAAAAGGCTGTGGAAAACTCCATAGCCTTTCTTGTTTTAAATTCTTTAATTTCTTCTTTTTCCGAATAAGCGTAAAAGTGAAAGGAAAATATTTATAAAATCCAAATAAATTTGCAGGGCTGCGTAAACTGAAAGTTTTTTATAGTCATCTTGTCCGTCTGAAAATTCTGCAGCGCGCAAAATTTTCTGCGAATCATAAGCCGTTAATCCTGCAAAAATTACAACTGTTGCAAGCGAAATTATCCAGTCCAAAACTGAAAGTGCTGTGTGCGTAATAAGAGTTATTAATAAATTTGCAAGACTGATTGCAATTAGTCCAACAAGTGCCATCATAAGATACTTTCCAGCCTTGTTAAGAGAGGATTTTGTTTTCATTCCGTAAATGCTCATTGCAGCAAACATTACAGCCGAAGCAAGAAAGCAGTACGCAACCGAAGAAAGTTGATATACAAAAAATATCGAAGAAAGCGTAAGTCCGTTTATAATTGAATATGCAATAAAACTTATTATTACAGAACTTAACTTCATTTTTCGTATTTTAGCGCCTAAAAACCATACAAGGGCAATTTCTGCAACAGCAAGAATTATAAAGCCAACCGGAGTTCCAGCATTTTCAGTTCCTGAAATTCCCCAGATTATTTTTGTAAATGCTGGTGAATGAGCTGCAATCCATGCGGAAACTGCACTTAAAAGTAGGGCAAGCGACATCCAGCCGTAGGTGCGTGCAAGAAATTTTGTTTTTTCATTTTCTACGAAATCTGGTGATTTTATAAAATTTTCAGTCATTTTTAACCTCGTTTTTTTTCTAGGACAAGTTTAGTTTGATTCAGCGCAATTTTTTTCGTCCTCGCGGAACAAGAAAATATCTTTTATTTTTACGCTGTAGTTTGAATTTATTTGACTTCGGTCAAGTTTTTCACTGTAAAGCGGTATTGAAAATGAATATTTTGCTTCCTGATATCCATAAGCATTTGCTTCCACTGTAAAACTGAAAGTCTTTTTTATCCCTTCTGATTCTGCTGCAAGCGGCGTGGCCCAAAAAGTGTAGCTTCCCTTTGTGGCTTTGTAGGTAAGGCAAGGATTTGACCAGGTAATGTCCTGCATTTCAGCAACTTTTCCATCGATTTTTAAAAGAATTTTTGCGTCAGTAAGCGGTTCAAAGGAATTTCCGTCAAAAATATTTCCAAAAAAGGTGGGAAAATTAAAGGCCGCTGTTTCTGAAGAGGGAATTGTTGCAGGAGTTTTGATTTTTTCGCTGTGATAAGGTCTTTTTGCGCTACTTACAAGTCTCATTCCTTCAACGCAAAGTTTGTCTATGTCAGCACTGATTTGTGTATTTTTTTCCAGAAGTTCAGAATTATGTGTTACACCTCTTCCACTTACAACATAACGTGGCGATATTCTGTTTAAGACATAGGTAATTGTGTCCATTCTACAGTTTTCGCAGTCGCAAGAAAGCCATGAAGAAGCTTTTGTAATAACCTGATCGTACATATTATTTACATGATTGATTACAAGTTCTTCCATCATATTGTGAATAAACATAGGCAGCCTCTGTAAATGCATTAAAAAAATTAAGTGTGTAATAAAAATTTCTAAAAAGACAAATAGAATTCTTTTTATTTATGCTAAAAATTATACAGGGGTTTATGCTAAAAATCAATTTTTTAAGAAATTTTATAAGAATTTGTTTTTAAATTCCCAAAATGAACCAGATAAGTCTGAATGACGTGAATATTTGGTCAACTTTCAAACTGTGCATAACGCAGTTTTTTTGTTAAAAGGTAAAAATTCGGGTTTGTTGCAAGTTTTATTTACTTGGAGCGAATTTGCAGCAATCTTACGGTTACGTATGCCCACATTCGTTAGCAAGCGTAAGCTTGCGACTTTCCGC
>CAZXCR010000299.1:0-2936 GCA_964639315.1 uncultured Treponema sp.
AACGGCTTCGCCGCCCTTACCATCGGGGCTAGGTCTCTTGCGTCTTGTATGTTAAGAAAACAAATTCTTATCAAAAAGACCGCGCGCAAGTTACCAACAAAATTCCCTGTCTAACAAAAATCCATTTCTTATCAAAAAGACCGCGCCGATTGAGCCTGTCAAAATCAAGCAGCACATTAAGAATCTGGTAGTTTCGACAAGCTCAACCACCGTCTTCTGTGTTTCCCGGCGCGCGAGTTACCAACAAAATTCCCTGTCTAACAAAAATCAATTTCTTAACAAAAAAATCCATCACTCCCCCGCGCCAATACCGTCAGCAAAGTCCTCAAGAAAATTTGTCAAATCACTTAACTTTAATTATATTTGAAAAAAGGTTGCTCTAAAAATTGCAGTTTCTAGCAGCTTCCAAAACCTTGGCTTTTATAAGAGGAGAATATGGCAAAATATCAGTTTCAAACAGAAGTAAATCAGCTTCTAAAATTAATCATTCATTCAATGTATTCAAACAAAGACATTTTCTTGCGGGAAATTGTTTCAAACGCATCAGACGCGCTCGACAAACTAAAATATCTTACAATTTCAGACAGCAACTTCAAATCAATCAACTTTGAACCTAGAATCGACATCACTTTTGACGAAGACAAAAAAATTCTTACAGTTCAAGACTGTGGAATTGGAATGGACGACAAAGACTTGAGCGACAACTTGGGAACAATCGCACGCTCAGGCACAAAGGCTTTTATAGAGCAGCTTTCTCAAAGCGGAAACAAAAATTCAGATTTAATCGGTCAGTTTGGCGTAGGATTTTACAGCGCTTTTATGGCAGCAGACAAAATTGATGTTTACACAAGAAAAGCCGGTGGCGATGGAAAAGTATGGCATTGGTCAAGCAACGGCACAAATTCTTATGAACTCGACGAACTTTCACAAGAAGACGAAGCTTACAAAAAATACGGCTTCGACAAAGCAGACTTGTACGGTAGCGCAATTGAAATGCACTTGAACAAAGATTCCACAGAATACGCAAGTCACTGGAAAATTGATGAACTCATAAAAAAATATTCAAATCACATTGCATTCCCAATTTTCCTTCACTACGAGCAAACAAAATACGACAAAGACGGCAAGGCTGAAGGCAAGGAAGCTAAGGTTGAACAGTGCAACAGCGCAAGCGCAATCTGGAAACGCAGCAAATCAGAATTAAAAGAAGAAGATTACAACGAATTCTACAAGTCCCTTTCCGGCGACTACCAGGATCCACTTCTTCACATTCATACTCACGCAGAAGGAACTCAGGAATACACAACGCTCTTTTATGTTCCGCAAACGGCGCCTTTCGATATGTACCAGGCAGACTACAAAAGTGGCGTAAAACTTTACGTAAAAAGAGTTTTTATTACTGATGATGACCGCGAACTTTTGCCAAGTTACTTACGTTTTGTGCGCGGAGTAATTGATTCTGAAGATTTGCCTCTAAACGTAAGCCGCGAAATTCTTCAGCAAAACAGAATTCTCGAAACAATAAAAACTCAGTCTGTAAAAAAGATTTTAAGCGAATTTAAAAAACTTGTTGAAAACGGAGAAAAATCCGCAAAGGTAGAAAATCCGTCAGATGATGACAAGAAAAATATTGAAACTTACAAAAAATTCATAAAGTCATACAATCGTCCTCTAAAAGAAGGCTTGTATTCTGACTACGCAAACCGCGACGAAATTGCAGAAATTCTTAGATTCAAAAGCACATCTCCAGAAGGAACTGGCGATGAAAAGTGGACAAGTTTTGCAGATTACGTTCAGCGTATGAAGACTGACCAAAAATACATTTACTACATTACCGGCGGTGATGAAAAAAATCTAAGAGCGTCTCCATTGCTTGAAGCCTACAAAAACAAGGGCTTTGAAGTTTTAATTATGTCAGACGACATTGACGACATTGTTATTCCAGCTTACGCAAAGTACAAGGACTTTGAACTTAAGGCAGTTAACCGCTCCGGCAGCGATGATGAACTTGGCGTAAACAAAGAAGAAGCAAAAAAGAAGGAAGAAGAATTTAAGCCAGTTCAGGAAAAAATCAAAAAGGCACTTGGCGAGCGCGTAAAAGATGTTGTTCTAAGCAAACGCCTTTCAGACAGCCCAGCCTGCGTTGTAATTGACGAAAATGATCCTTCTCTTCAGATGGAAAGAATGATGAAGGCAATGGGGCAGGACACAAGCAATATGATTAAGCCGATTCTTGAAGTAAATGCTGATCATCCGCTTGTAAAAAAACTGAGCGAACAGGTAAGCGATGAATACGTTGCCCAGGTAAGCGAAGTTCTTTTGGATCAGGCGCTGCTTATTGACGGCGAAGAATTAAAAGACCCAGCCGAATTTGTAAAGGCACTAAACGCACTGCTTACAAAGTAAATTTTTTAAGTTGACTTAAGAAATTTTTGTCTAAAGAAAAACAACGCTGCAGTAGAAAAAAAATTCTTTGCTACAGCGTTGTTTTTTTTGTATTTTTTTAAAAATTCTATTGACATAAAATATCAGAATCAATATAGTATTATCACATTCAGCAATGAATGCTCCCTTAGCTCAGTCGGTAGAGCAACGGACTGTTAATCCGTGTGTCGCTGGTTCAAGCCCAGCAGGGGGCGAAAAACTTCTGTAGAAATACAGAAGTTTTTTTTGTTTTAAATGACTTTTCTGAAATTTTCTTTTCATCACTGGCGTTCCAGCTCTTGCCGCCTGTTGCTGATAGAATTTTTAGTTAAGAAACTGATTTTTTATTAACCCAAAATTTTATCAGTAACTCGCGCCGGTTACAAAAAGAATTTCCTGTCTAACAAAAAATTTTCTTCTTAGGTCAAAATTCGAGTTTTTTTCAATTAATCATTTAAGCGCCGATTGAGAGAGTCGAAATCAAGTGGCTTACTTACAGATGGTGGTTTCGA
>CAZXCR010000300.1:0-2935 GCA_964639315.1 uncultured Treponema sp.
GTGCAAATCCACCTTCGTCTCCAACCGCAGTAATATCATTATCAGCTTTAAGCAACTTTTGGAGAGAATGAAAAGCTTCTGTACACCATCGCAGCCCTTCTTTGAAAGACGGAGCACCGGCTGGCATAATCATAAATTCCTGAGTATCAACTGCAGAATCTGCGTGGGCACCGCCGTTCAAAATATTCATCATTGGAACCGGAAGTTTTGTTCCCTGAACTCCGCCAAGAAAACGGTAAAGAGGAATCTGAAGAGAATTTGCGGCAGCTCTTGCACAGGCAATTGAAACCGCCAGAATTGCGTTTGCCCCAAGTTTTGATTTATCTTTTGTACCATCAGTTTTAAGCATTGCACCGTCAACCTTGTAGGTGTCAGCAGCATCAAGTCCTTTTACAGCCTCAGCGATAATTGTATTTACGTTGTTTACAGCCTTTGAAACGCCTTTACCACCAAAACGCTTTTTGTCGCCGTCCCGAAGTTCCAGAGCTTCAAATTCGCCTGTAGAAGCGCCAGAAGGAGCAGTTCCCAAAGCCACAGTTCCGTCTTCAAGATGAACTTCAGCTTCAACCGTTGGGTTACCTCGTGAATCGATAATTTCACGGCCAATCACTTTTACGATTTTTGTTGATTTCATTATGTCCTCCAAAAAATTAGCATTAATTTACTTTAGTTAGCATAGACTAATAATAAAATACAAAATAATCAAGTAAAAGGCAAAATTCGACCGTGTTACCAATAGACTTTCTTTTAACAAAAAGAATTTTCCGCATCGAATAAATTTCATCAGTAACACGCGCCGATTGAGCCTGTCGAAATCAAGCGGCTATTACTGATAAAATTCTCTGCATAATAAAAAATCTATTGCTTAACAAAAGTTGCACAAGTTACAAACAAAATTTCCAGTCAACAAAAAATCACTCCCTTAACAAAAGTCGCCCGTGTTACCAATAAAATTATTTCTTGCCAAAATAATTCCGTGAATTACTAATAGGTCAAAATTCGAGTTTTGTTGCAAGGTTTACTTATTTTGAGCGATTTTTTTTTCCTGCCACAAATTTTTTTTGCGTTCCGGCTGAAAATTTTTTTAGAAAACCCGCTTTCCGCGGTTTCATTCAAAACCTGCGGTTTTGAACGGCTATTGTGTTTTCTTAGCCACACATTGGGCGTTAAAAAAAATAAGTCTTATCGAGAAGACCGCAAGTTTTCGAAGAAAACTCGACGAGTAAAATGCTTTCAGCATTTTACTCAACTATCGGGGCTAGGCTTGGCTAGCTATATTTTTGTAAATTTCTGATTAAAACTCGAATTTTGACCTAATAAAATTTTCAGTTAACCAAAATCGTGCCAGTTAACAACGAAATTTCCAGTTAACAAAAGCCCCGCGAGCTACCAACAAAATTTTTAGTTAAGAAAAAATCTTCTACATTACACACGCCCGAGCTGCTAGCAAAATTTCTAGTTAACAAAAGTCTCGCCAGTTACCAATAGAATTTTCAGCTAACAAAAATCGCCCACGTTACAAATAAAGTTTTTTGTTAACAAAAAAATCATTCCCTTAACAAAAAAAACTTCCACCATCACCTCAACTCCCGCATAACCCCTAAAAAACCCGAGCAGTATACTCTACAGTAAATTTCCCGTTTTCAAATTTCGCTAAATTCAATCCGCAGTTAGGAATTTTCGCAGACGCAAATTTTGCTATCGGCCAGCCGCAAATCTCTTTTAAAAGTCCGCGCACAACTCCGCCGTGGCATACAATCAAAATATTTTCAGAGTCAACTTTTTTCACATCCTCAAGAAAACTGTCAATTCTCGAAAAAAAATCAACATAACTTTCAGCACCAAGTTCCGCCTTGTAATTTTCAGGATCAAGAAACCAGTTCCGCAAATTCAAAAATTTAGGATTAGTTTTTAACTCTTCGTAAGTAACGCCTTCCGCTTCCCCAAAACAAAATTCCCTTATCCGCTCGTCAATAAAAATCGGAGCCTTAGAAAATTTATTCATAATTTCAGCAGTCTGCCTGGCTCTCTGCAAAGGGCTCGAAAAAATCCGGTCAAAAGTAATGTCTGCCCCAAAAACCGCTTCGCTAACGTGTTCCGCAAGTTTGATTCCGTTTTCATTCAAAGGAATATCAGTCGATCCCTGAATCCTAAGTTCCTTATTCCAGTCCGTTTCGCCGTGTCTCATAAAATAAATATTCATGCCTAAAAATCTAACAAAAAATTTGACCCTAATCAAAATAAAAATTACACTTTGCAAAAACAAAAAAGGAATTCTTATGGACGACGACGAATATTATGAAAAAATGCGGGCGCACAACCTCAATAAAACAAAAACAAAAATCAGCAGCAAAAAGTCAAATTACTCGGAATGGAACGTTACGCAAGGTCACGAAGATGCAGAAATGCTGATGGAAAAAAATTTCCAAGATTCCACCTTGTCGTATAAAAAAGAATTTGACGAAGATAGTTAAATTTTTCTTTTTATTTTTCTTGCGCGAAAATTCCCTATGTCAAACCGGCGTTCTGGGGCCCGCTCACGCTCGGTATTTTTCCAGGCGTACCACCTGAAAAAACACTGCCTTCGGCACCCCGCCATGCCGGCGCGAGTTTTCCTTCCAACCGCAAAAATCACTGGCTAAGAAAAAATTGTCATACTCAACTTATTTCAGTATCTGTCAAATAAGAAAGTGTTTATTTACGTACAGTTCCAAAAATCAAGTTCAAAAAAAGCAACAAAAAGTTGCGCAGGTTACCAATGAAATTTTGAATCATAACACGCAGATTAAGTCTTTTAAAATCGAACGACTATTACTGATAAAATTTTCTGTCTCTAAAAAAAACAGTATCAACTTCAAAATAACAATTAATCGAATCTAAAAAAAAACGGCTAGCCAAGTTCTGACTAACCGTTTTTTATTTTTATATGATGTTG
>CAZXCR010000301.1:0-2922 GCA_964639315.1 uncultured Treponema sp.
ATTTAGGATTTTAAAGTAGACCTAAAATCTCCTTACACTAAAAAATATAAATCTTAAACCTAAACTGAAAATAAACTTTATGAATTTTTTTTACTGGAAGGGCAAAAATTTGAGTTTTGGATGAGGGTTGTTCTTATTTGGAGCGAATTTTTTTCCTCAAAATAATTTTTTTTCTCGCACACACTGTGAGCTCGGCAGGAAATTTTATTACAAAACCGACTTTCCGCGGTTGCGGCATTCGCCTTCATTCTTCCGCTGCACTCCAGAACGTGCTTCGCACGCCGCTCCAATCCGGGCTAGGCTTGGCTTGTTTACTGATTTTTTTAGCACGGAAGGCTCACGATAAAAGCAGTTTTTTTATTTCCGCTGGCAACGTGAATTTTTCCGCCGTGCAATTCAACAATTTTTTTTGCAATGGAAAGTCCCACTCCAAGTCCGCGATAAGAATTTGTTTTTTCCACCTGATAAAATTTGTTAAAAATATAAGGCTGATCTTCTGCAGAAATTTCAACTCCGGTGTTTGTAATTGAAACTATTATGTTTTTTTCTTTGCGCTGAATTGAAACAATAATCGAACCGTTCTCTGGCGTGTACTTTACTGCGTTATCAAAAAAATTTATCCATACTTCTTTCATCAAAGATTTATTTGCTTCAATAAAGTATTCATCAAAATCCAAATCAAGAGAAAGATTTTTTTTACTCCAGGCATTTTCAAAAAGAAGCAAACAATTTCTAATCTGCTCAGAAAGATTGTATTTTTCAGCGTCAGTTAGAATTTTCTGATTTGAAACATTTGTAAGATTCAAAATACTTGTAGACATTTTTGTAAGTCGCTCAGCTTCATCATCAATAATATCAAGATATTCCCGCCGCTGACTTTCAGTTAAATTTTCATTTTTTAAAAGTTTAGCAAAACCTTGAATCGAAGAAATGGGAGTTTTAAACTCGTGAGAAAAATTATTCATAAAATCAGTGCTCATCATTTCAGTATGCTCAAGTTCATTTGCAAGATTATTAAAACTTTGAGAAATATGCTCTAAAAGAGGAAATTTGAGGTTAAAATAAAGACGCGTTTTGTAATTTCCTTCAGAAAGTCCGGTCAGTGCATTTTTTAATTTTTTTACAAGAATCATTATAATCCGGCTAAAAACAAGGCTTAAGGCATAGCCAATCACAATGCAGGAAAAAATGATTATAATTACCAAAAATTTATTTACAAATTTGTTTTCTGACGGAATAAAATTTTGAAAACTGATTTTTATCCCAAAAAAAAGATCCAAAATTATGTAAACAGAAGCAAGAATCAGTGTAAAATTTACAAAAGCAACCGCTGCAAGCAAAAAAGTCATTGGAAGCGTTGAATAATGCGCAGAATTCTTTTTGTAATGAATTTTTAAAGGAACATATTTATTCGACTTCATCTTTTTTAACCGCCCTGTAACCTAAACCTCTTATATTTTGAATTTCAAATTCCTTGCAATCTTCAAATCTTTTTCTAAGCCGATTTACGTGAACGGTAATTGTTTCCCAGCCAGTTTCAGAATCAGCGCCCCAAATTTCTTCCATAAGCTGAATGCGTGTAAAAATTTTTCCAGGATACGAAAGAAGTTTGTACAGGAGAAGAAATTCTTTTTGTGGAAGTTCTTGCGGAACATCGTTAATAGAAACCGTAAAAGAATCATAGTCAAGCACAACATTATTGCCAACTTTAATTTTTCGTTCATTCGCGATTTTTGCCCTACGTAAAAGTGCCCTAATTCTTAAAATCATTTCTTCAGCGTCAATTGGCTTTGTAATGTAATCGTCAGTACCGGCAATAAAACCCTTGTGCCTGTCGCTCGGAAGCTGCTTTGCGGAAACCATAAGAATTGGAAGTTCATTTTTTTCATTGCGAAGATATTCAGTAAATTCGTAGCCATTCATTTTTGGCATCATAATGTCAAGCACAACTAAATCAATGTGATTTTCAGCAAGTTTATTAAGGGCATCAACGCCGTTTTCCGCAGTAAAAACCGTGTATTTTGCATTTTCAAGCACAGTCTGAATCAGTTTTCTGATATTTTTGTCATCGTCAACAACCAGAATATTGAACATAAGCCCATAATAACCGATTTTATAATTTTGAGAAAGTTTTAATTTTGGAGCAAAGTTTATTTTATCCAACGGGCGCGGGTTCTTGTAGAAGATATTTTCTTAGCAAAGAAAAAATTTCAGTTCGGGAGAAAATATTCTGTTAGTAACTACACGCAGGTTCTTGTACAAAATTCTTCTTAGAAAAAAAATTTCACTTCATCAGAAAACATTTTGTCAGTAAACACGAGTCCGCGCCCGCAAATTCCGCACAAGTTCCCGGCCTTTCGCGGTTACGGCATTCGCCTTCATTCTTCCGCTCCGCTCCAGAACGCGCTTCGCGCGCCGCTACAGTCCGGGCTAGGCTTTACTACAAGAACAGAAGTTTCATCAGAAGATATTTTCTTCGCAAACAAAAAATTTCAGTTCGGGAGAAAATATTCTGTTAGTAACCACCGCGCCCGCGTTCTTGTACAAAAATTCTTCTTAACAAACAAAAAATTTCACTTCAAAAGAAAACGTCTTGTCAGTAACCGCGCGCGCAGTTTGCTAATAAAATTTTCTCTTAACAAAAAAAAATTGCGTGTTACTAAGAAAATTTATTTATAAACCAAGATTTTTTCCTCTTAAACAAAAAAAATTCTCTGAAATAACAAAAGTTCCCCACAAGTACGCGCGCGCGTAATGTCGCAGACTTTTTGTTAAACAAGAAATTTCACTAGTAACTAGCACAAAATATAGAATCTGCCCAAGTTACCAGTAGAATTTTCAGTTAAGAAAAAAAATCTTTCTCATAATAAAAAAATTTCCTATCAAAAAAAATTTCCACACATCACCCTTTTCCAATGCAAA
>CAZXCR010000302.1:0-2886 GCA_964639315.1 uncultured Treponema sp.
GGGCGGCGTAGCCGTTCAAAACCGCAGGTTTTGAATGACAACCCTGAACAGCGGGATTCCTGAAAGAACTGGCTGTCGAGCGCGATTTGCGCGAGAAAAAGATTTTTCTTGACTGCGGCGAATTCGCTCCAAGTAAGTAAAATTTGCAACAAACTCGTGGTCTTTTTGTTAACCAAAAATTCTACCAGTAACAGGCTCGTCCACTGGGTAAAAAAAATCAATTATAAAATCACTGTTCCACAATTCTTTTAAAATCGTTATAATCGCAAGTTATGAGTGAACATAAAACAGTAAATGAAGATACGCTTGAAGCTTTGCTGTATCTTTCGCGACTTTCTCCGGAAAGCACAGACATGGCTACCTTAAAAAAACAGGTTGACGAAATTGTAGGTTACTTTGAAATTCTTTCAAAATATGACGACAGCGAAAATCCTTACGATGCCTATCCTTCTACTAAAGCTGAAGCCCTGCGCGAGGACGAAATTGTGCCGGGTCTTGAGCTCCGTGACGTAAAAAATATCAACAAAGATTATTTTATGGACGGTTACTTCCAAGTTCCTAAGGTTCTTGGCGAAGGTGCATAAAATTTTTGTACCAGAAATTTCTTTTTTGAATTTCAGATAAAATTTTACCTGACCACTTTTTTTATATCAGGTCAGAATGGGAAAAAATATGTATACAATCAAAGAAACTGTTGATGCCTTAAAAAACGGAAGCGTTACAAGTGAAAGTCTTGTAAAAAATTCCATACAGGCTTTTGAATCAGATAAAAATTCAGAACTTCCGCTGAATGCATTTCTTGAAATTTATGATGATGCCGTAAGTCTTGCTCAAGCTGCTGACAAAGAAATTGAAAAAGCCCGCGCTGAAGGCACTTTAGATAAGCTTTTTGAAGAAAAACCGCTTTTGGGAATTCCTTTTGCAAACAAAGACAATATTTCGGTTCAGGGCAAAAAACTTACCTGCTCAAGCAAAATTCTTGAAGGCTATGTTGCGCCTTACAATGCAACTGTTATAAATCGCTTAAAATCTGCCGGCGCCATTCCGTTAGGTCGCTGCAATCAGGATGAATTTGCAATGGGTTCTTCAACTGAATATTCAATTTACGGACCTACAAGAAATCCTGTTAACCGCGACTATGTTTCTGGCGGATCTTCCGGTGGTTCTACTGCGGCAGTTGCTGCAAATCAGGCACTTTTTGCACTTGGTACAGAAACTGGCGGTTCGGTTCGCCTTCCTGCAAGTTACTGTGGAGTTTACGGTTTAAAGCCTACTTACGGGGTTTTGAGCCGCTGGGGAGTTGTTGCTTACGGTTCTTCACTCGATCAGGTGGGAATTATTGGTCACACTCCACAAGATATTGCACTTCCTTTGAGCGTTATGTGCGGAACTGATTTTTATGACGACACCAGTGCTGAACTTCCGGGCGGAAAAGCTCTTTCAAATTTAAAAGCTTATTCTGATGAAGAAATTTCTAAGATGAAAATTGCCGTTCCGCGCCAGTTCCTCGAAACAAAGGGAATGGACAGTGATGTAAGTGCTGTTTTTGATGACGTTCGCAAATGGTTTACTTCAAAAGGCGCTCAGATTGACACCGTAGATCTTCCAGTTTTGGACGCGTCAATTGCAAGCTACTACGTAATTGCACTTTCAGAAGCTGCTTCAAATTTAAGCCGATTTGATGGAATCCGCTACGGGCACCGCGTTGATAATGGTCACGGCTATGATGAACTTTTTAAAGACACTCGTTCTGCAGGTTTTGGTCCTGAAGTAAAGCGAAGAATCGTAATTGGTAACTACGTGCTTTCTGAACAGTTTTCAGGCTCTACCTACAAAAAGGGAATGTCTGTAAGGGCACGCATTCAGAGGGAAGTTGCATCTCTTTTTGAAAATTATGATTTGATTTTGTGTCCTACTTGCCCAACTCCGGCATTTAAATTAGGTCAAAAATACGACGATCCACTTGCAATGTATTTGAGCGATCTTTTTACAACTTTCGTAAATCTTGCGCGAATCCCTTCAATCAGTGTTCCGGCTGGCTGTACTTCTGAAAAGAACGGAAAAATGCCTGTAGGAATTCAGTTTGCAGGAAAAATGTTTGATGAAGAAAAAATCCTTCGCCTTGCACAGAACTGGGAAAATGATCATCCGCTTTGTGGTGTTCCTGTAAAGTGAGTCTGGTAAAATAATAAAGGCAAATGGAGAATAAAATGGCTATAGATAAATGGGAAATTGTTATTGGATGCGAAATCCATACTCAGCTTTTAACAAAAACAAAGGCTTTTTGTGCCTGCGAAAATCGTTACGGTGGAATTCCAAATACGCGCGTGTGTCCAGTTTGTTTGGGACTTCCTGGCGCAATGCCTCGCATTTCAAAAGGATATGTTGAACTTGGCGCAGTTGCAGGTCACGCTTTAAATTGCCACATTGCGAAATTTACAAAATTTGACCGCAAGCACTATTTTTATCCTGACCTTACAAAGGGCTATCAGATTACTCAGTACGATATTCCGCTTTGTACAGACGGTTATGTTGATTTGCCTATGCACAAGTACCCAAAAGAGCAGCAATCTGGCGGGGAAAAATTCCGTGAAAAGAATTTTATTGGCGAAAATTGCATTCTTGAAGGCGGAAAATACCGCAGGGTTAGGGTTGAACGCATTCACCTTGAGGAAGACGTAGGAAAGTCTTTGCACTTGCAGGGCGCACATTCTTACATTGACTACAACCGTTCTGGAACTCCGCTGATTGAAATTGTTACTAAGCCAGATATTACGAGTCCTGAAGAAGCCGCGCTCTTTATGGAAACAGTTCAGGAAATTCTTCGCTACGTAAAAGTTACAAACGGAAATCTTGAAGAAGGCAATATGCGCTGTGACGCAAACA
>CAZXCR010000303.1:0-2884 GCA_964639315.1 uncultured Treponema sp.
TCTTCGAAAACTCGCGGTCTTCTTGATAAGAATTGTTTTCTTAACGCCTAAAATGGAACTTAGAAAACACAATAGCACGTTCAAAACTGTAGGTTTTGAATGAAACCGCGGAAAGTCGCAACCTGCGGTTGCTAACGAGTTTGCCGCAACCTGCGGTTGCTTCCCGAGTTTTCTTCGAAAACTCGTAGATTTTTTTCTTAAGGAATATTTTTTGTGAGAACAGGGACTTTTGTCAGTAACAGCCGCAAACTCGCAGATTTTTTGTTAAGAGAGGAATTTTTTATTAAAGCGAAAATTTTGTCAGTAACAGCCGGAACGAAAAAAAATTCCTTGAATGTAAAAAAAATTTGCTTCAAATAAGCAAAAATTACAAAAAGTCGAAATTCGCCCTGTTAAAAAAAATCCATTTTCAAAACTTTAAAAATGATTTTTTTCCTAAAGTTACAAAAACGCACTTCTTATTTCAAAGATAATAATTTTGTAACAAAAGTAAAAGAATATTGTTTAAGGAGAAGTGTTATAATATCTGTGTTCTGTTTTTTACAGAAAATGCAACGGAGGATTCAAATGAAACAAAAATTTCTAAAAAGCCTGCTCATCTTTACCGCAAGTGCAGCTTTTGCATATACATCCTGTACGGCAACAGCTGGAGCTTATGACGACGACGAAGATGAGGACTCTAGTAGCACAAAAACTTCAATTCCTACAGACACAACAACTGCAAGTGGATCAAGTTTCACTTCAAGTTCCACAATCTACATAAACGTAGAAACTCCATCTTACTCCTTAAGTTCAGCAGACGATTCAGATGCGGTTCAAATCACAACAAAAAAAGACAAAACCATTGGCACAAGTCTTGGCGACGATGTAAACATAAAAATTGCCACAACAGATTATGCTGACGAAGAAAGTTCAACTGGTGTAATAAAACTAGACCTTTCAGATTCCACAAAGTCTTATTCAGTTTATTTAACCGGCACAATGACAAGCGGTGGCGTAAAAATTCAAACAAATCCAGATTACGAAGTAGGCGTTTATTTAAATGGAGTTTCAATCACTTCATCAGATTATCCGTGTCTTGAAATTACAAAAGGCGCCGCTGCCACAGTTTTTCTTGTTAGCGGAACACAAAACACCTTTACTGACGGACGAGAATATTCAACTGGTTACGGTGAAGAATATTCAACTTCTTCCAGCGACACTTACGAAGATGACGAAGGAAATTCTGTTGCCTGCACAGTTGTAAGTTCAGCACAACGCGACGGAAGCGATGCAAAGGGAACTTTATTCTGCAAAGGCTCAATGACCATCTGCGGAACTGGAAGTCTTAAAATCACCCAAGAATACAAAAATTGCGTTGCATCAAAATCAATTTTAAAAGTTGAAAACGGAACCCTTGACTTAACTTCAACTGGCAAATGCGGACTTTACGGCGACTACGGAGTTGAAATTTCAGGCGGCTCAGTAACTTACAGCGGTTCTGGAGCAGTTTCTTCTTCTTCGTACCACAAAGCACACGGAATAAATGTTGATGATGACACTTATTCAGACGCTTACGTAAAAATCAGCGGCGGAACTTTAGACTTTACAATTTCTTACGGAAAAGGAATAACCGCACCAATAGTAGACATCTCTGGCGGAACAAACACAATAAAAATCACTTCACCAACAACAAAAATTTTAGACACTTCGGCATCTTACACAAACGCAGACGGTGAATCAAAATCAGAAACAATTTCTTTTGCACCAATTGGAATTGACGGCGAATCAAGCGTAACAGTTTCAGGCGGTTCAACAACAATCACTTCTCCGTGGAGTTCAATAAATTCTAACGACAGCGTTACAGTTTCTAGCGGAACCTTAACCTTAACTTCAAGCGGCAACGGACTTTACGATTCATCAGAAAGCGACTACACAGCGCCTTCCTGCATAAAAGCAGATGGAAATATTGTTGTAAAAGGCGGCACAATCACAGGAAAAGCAAGTGGAAACGGCAGTAAAGGAATAAAAGCAGGCGGAAACTACACCCAAAGCAACGGTTACGTAAATGTTAGCGCAACTGGCTCTGATCTCGGAAGTTCAAGCTCTTCATACGGATTCGGAAGCTCAAGTTCTTCATCAGCAAGTTCAGCAGCAAAAGGCGTAAGAATTGCAGGGGCAATCACAGTTTCTGGCGGAAAACTTTATGCCTCAAGTACAGGCAACGAAGCAATAGAATCAAAAAGCACACTCACAATTACAGGCGGCGAAGTTTACGGATATTCAACTGCAGACGATGCAATAAATTCCTCTTCCACAATGACAATTTCCGGCGGTTACGTATGCGGCTATTCATCTGCCAACGACGGACTCGACGCAAACGGAAATATGTACATAAAAGGCGGTCTTGTTTACGCAGTTTGCACTTCACAACCAGAAGTTGCCCTCGATGCAAACACGGAAGACGGCTACAAACTTTACATTTCTGGCGGAACAGTTATAACCGTAGGTCCAATCGAAAGCGGCTCAAGTTTAAGTCAAAACTGCTATAAAGCTTCAAGCTGGAGCGCAAACACAACTTACGGCGTAACCGTGGGAAGCACAACCTACGTATTCACAACTCCTTCAAGCACAAGCGGTTACGGAAGCGGCATTATACTTTCTGCCTCATCAAAACCAACTCTTACTTCAGGCGCAAGCACAAGCGGCGGAACTTCTTATTTTGACGGAAAATTGTACGTAGGCGGCACAAAAGGCAGTTCAAGCGTAAGTTTAAGCACCTACTCAAGTTCATCGTCATCTTCCGGCGGTCCTGGCGGACAACATTAAGTTAAAAAAAATTTTTTGCAACAAGAAATTTCTTCGATTTTTTTTGGAGCAAATTTTATTACTCCGACCGCTGTTC
>CAZXCR010000304.1:0-2858 GCA_964639315.1 uncultured Treponema sp.
ACGTATGCCCACATTCGTGGGCAACACGAGTTTTCTTACGAAAACTCGCGGATTTTTTTTTTTGTTAAGCAATAGATTTTTGTTAGACAGAAAATTTCACTTGTAACTACGCTTGCGGCAGCCGGAGTGATTAACGGGGCGGCGGAAGGGCTTTATCAAGCAAAATTTGCCCTCCCCAAAAAAAACAAAAAATTCTCGACATTACACGCGGACTTAAATTTTTTCAATCGCTTTTATAATCAGTTCAGCGGATTTTTCGATGCCAAGTTTTGCTGAATTTATGCACAAATCATAGTTGTCTTCTTTACCCCACATTCCTGGATTTGACGTGTTGTAGTAAGCTTTTCTTTTGGAATCAATGCTTTCAATTTTTTTATTTGCATCTGCTTCTGAAAGATTTTCGCTTTGCATAACACTTTCAATTCTCTTTTTTAGCGGAGACGAAATAAACACGCGGAAAATCATTTTGTCTTTTAGAATTTTATCTGCACGACGACCTATGATTACGCACGAGCCGTTTTGCGAAACTTTTTGTATGACTGCACTCTGCGCTTCTTCTGCGGCTTTTTGAACTGCTGCAAGCTCGCTGCTGCCCTGCACGTAAGAAAGTACCGAAGGTGCCATTGTCGGAATTGCGTTAGTTGAAAGTGGTTTTTCATCAGCAAATGCAAGGAACATTGCGTCGAGTCCGCTTTCTGCCGCTGCTTCTTTTATGATGTCGCGGTCGTAATATGGAATGTTAAGTTTTTGTGCAACAAGCGCGCCAATTTTTCTTCCACCGGCGCCGTAAGTTCTGCCAATTGTAATTATGAGTGGTTTGCCGTTTATAAAATAACGTTCGCGGCTTAAATTGTTTTTTATTTCTACCGGCGCTTTTTCTTGCGTTTTTTCTTGTGCCTTTGCGGAAGCTGAATTTGAATCAGAATCTAAAGCATCGTTTTTGTTAAATATTTTTTTCCACGAAGTTGCCAGAAGAATTATTGTTAAAACAAAGGATAAAAAGTCGGCAATTGGACCTGACCACAAAACTCCTTCAACTCCTAAAATTGGGCATAAAATCATAATTGCTGGAATTGAAAATAAAATCTGCTTTGAAAGAGAAATAAGTGAAGCTTGAAAAGGTCGCCCTACTGACTGAAAGAAAATTCCTGCCACAAGCTGAAATCCGGAAATAAAAACTAAAAGCAAAAAGATTCTGAAGGTTTTGACTGCAAAATCATTGTAAAGAGCGTTTTCTGCACCAAAAATACTGATTACCGCCATTGGGAAAATCTGGAAAATCAGGAAGGCAAAAGTCATAATGCAGAAAGAAATAATAATTGCTATATGAAAAGTTTTTTGAACTCTTTTGTAAAGTCTTGCACCGTAATTGTAACCCCAGATTGGCTGTGCGCCCGAAGCGAGTCCAAGTACAATCACCATCAGAATGTTGAAAACTTTCATTGTAACGCCAAGTGCGCTGATTGGAATGTTTGCGCCGTATTTGCTCTGAGCTCCGTAAATTGTAAGGTAATTATTTTGAACGGCTATAAGAATTACTAAAACCATCTGCGAAATAAAGCTTGAAATGCCAAGTTTTAAAATCTGCGGAATTACTGAAAAGCTGCCCTTAAAATCTGACTTGTGAATTTTTACACTTTTCATTCGAGGAATGTAGCAGATATTGATTACAGCATTTACAATCTGACCAAGAATTGTTGCCCACGCTGCGCCCTTAACTCCCCAGTGGAAAACGAAAATAAAAAGTGGGTCGCCAATTAAATTGATTACACAGCCTGCCAAAAGACCAATCATATTGTATTTAGGATTTCCGTCAGCACGAATAATACTTGCGTATCCTGAACAAATTGCGCAGAACGGCAGACCGATTGTAATGATTCCGCCGTATTCGAGAGCGTATGGCAGAATTTCATCAGTTGCGCCAAACAAGCGGCACAGTGGTTCAAGGAAGATAAGGTAAAGAAGCATAATCACAATGCCCGAAACCACTGTAAAAACAAGACCGGCAACAGTTCCTTTAGCAGCCTTTTCGTCTTCTTTTTTGCCCAGCATAAGGCTCATAAAACTGGCGGTTCCGTCGCCAACCATAAGTGAAAAAGCCATTGCAAAAGTTGAAAGCGGAAATATTACGTTTGTAGCTCCGTTTCCAAGATAGCCTACACCCTGACCAATAAAAATTTGGTCAACAATATTGTAAAGCGCGTTTACAACCATCGATACAATTCCTGGTACAGAAAATTTAAATAGCAGACGGCCAATACTTTCTGTGCCAAGAATATTTTGTTTTTTTGTATTTTCCATAAATTTCTCCATTTGGTTTGTTTTAATTTAGTTTGATTGCGCGTGTTTACTGACAGAATTTTTTGTTAAGAAAAAATCTTGTTGGCAACCGCAAAAGTGCGAGTTACTAATGGAATTTTTAGGTAAGAAAAAATCTTTGACATTACACGCGCGCGAGTTTACTGATGGAATTTTTTGGTTAAGAAAAATTTATCAGTAACTAAATAATCTTGCAAGTTACTGATTGAATTTTTTTTGTTAAGAAGAAATCCTCGACATTACACGCGCGTGCGTTACTAATAAAATTTCCAGTTCAACAGGAAATTTTTTTCTTAACAAAAAAAAATCCGCGAGTTACTAATAAAATTTCCAGTTCAACAAAAAATTTCGTTGGTAACCGCCCGCACACGCCAAGCCAAGCCTAGCCCCGATTGTAGCGGCGCGAAGCGTTCAAAAACGCAGTTTTTGAATGAAACCGCGGAAAGCGGGCTTCCTAAAAAAAATTTTCAGCCGAGCGCACAGTGTGCGCGAGAAAAAGCCGCAAGCTTCGCTTGCTCTGCAAGTTTGTCGCAACCTGC
>CAZXCR010000305.1:0-2856 GCA_964639315.1 uncultured Treponema sp.
CAAGTGCACTTATAATTTTTTTTCTTGCTGACGAATTTATCATAAAATTCTGACCGAATTTTTTTTGCATAGCCATTCCGTTCTGCTCCAAAAAAGCTTTTAATGCGGAAGGCGAATTATAGTCAGGGTGATTCATATTTTCTCCAAAAAACTAAAGTCAAGTGGCGGAACAAGAGCAAAAACTTTTACAATTCCAACGATACATTTATACAACAAATTCAAGATAATTCCAAAGAAATTTGCTAAAAACGGAAATAACAGACTCAAAATGATTGCAAAAAGTGCGAGTGTTAAGAAAAAGGAAACTAAGGGCGAAATAACCACGGAACTTAAAATTCCAATCGGCATAACTTCTCCAAACAAAAATGCGCTCAAAGGAAAAGTTGAAGTTTGCGCCGAAAGTGATGCACTTAAAGAAGAACTGATTTTTTCCGGAATAAATGGAATCAAAATCAAATTAAAAAAATCTGAAAAAAGTAAAATTCCTGCCAAAGCTCCGTAAGAAAGCATAAAAGCACTTGAAAAAATATCGTTTGGCTGTACAGCGCAGTGGATTAAAAAACTTATGCACAAAACAATAAAAAAATCTGCACTCATACAAAAAACTACTGAACAAAGCAACATTAAAAGTGAACAAAGCAGCGCTCTAAACAAAGAAGGCGAAAGTCCGGCAAAAAAAACAAAAAATACAATTCCCAAAATTTTTCCAAGAGCAAGAAATTTTCTTCCAAAAAGTCTTTTTGTTAAACCACCTGAAAGTCCGGCAAAAAACGAAAGATGCATTCCGCTCAAAGCCAAAACGTGCGAAAGTCCTGCGTCCCTAAAAAAATCTGCAAGTCCGCCTTCAAGATATTCTCGTGAACCAGACAAAAGCGAAAGCACAAGTCCGCCGCATCCATTCCACGAATACATAAGATTTTTAAATTCAAGACGGCACAAAGCCCTTAAATGATTTAGTTTTCCCCAAAAATTTTTTTCGTATCCAAGATATTCCTCTTTTTCAACAAAAAATCCGCCAAGTTTTTCTGAATAAGAAACCGTGCACAAAACCCTTTCGCCAGTTTCAAAAACTGAATCAGATAAAGAAATTGAATAAAGCCTTCCTGGATACTGTGCTTCTAAAATTTCAGAAGGAACAAAAAGCTTTGTGTTGCCAAGTGCAGTCGCTGTGCAAAAAGATTTTCCTAAAAGTGCAGAAACTTCTTCCGCAGCAAAACTGCACGAATAAAATTTTCCCGAAGAAGAAATTGAAGGATTTGAAGAAATTTTTCCTTTAAGCAAAACAATGCTTTCTTTTTCAAAAGGTGATGAAAAGGGATCTTTTTCCCTTACAGAAAAAATTCCAGAATAAATTAAAAAAGCGCACAAAAATGCCGCAATAACAAAGGGATTTTTTATTCGTCTAAAAAAACCGCTGTCGCAAAGAAAAGATTTAAAATCAGCAAAATTTACCACTTAAGTTTTGCAAGAGCGACCCTTGCCGCAGAAGAAATCTCCTCTGGATAATCCAAATAAGTTACGTAAAGAAGATAGTCAAACGCAAGCTTGTCGCCCAAATCTCCTAAAGCATTTATAACGGAAAGAACAACGTTCATATCAGGAGTCTGATCTTGCTCAGTACTCTTGTTTAGAAAATCCAGATATTCCGCCAAAATTCTATCAGTTTCAGAACTTGCAACACAAGCCACGTCTTGTATAATCTGCGAAAAATCATTTGAAGAAAGACTTCCTTTTTCGTACTGAACCCTTGCAATCTGAAAATATTCATTTACAAGAGAAGAAGCCCTTGTCCACTTTGTAAGCGAAATCGTATTCAACGCGACTTTTAAAAGTTCCAATTCCTCAGCCGAATATTCAGCATTTAAATCTGCATTTTCCCCTGTATATTTAATAGACTGAGAAAGTGCATTTTCCGCAACTTCGCCGCGTATTTTTAAAGAAATTTTTTGATTTTTATTAAGTTTCTTGATTATTGAAATTTTTTTATCAATAGGAACTGCAGAAAATATATGAAGAATTTCCGATTCCGAATTTGCAGAAAGCGAACCGTAAGAATTTGCAATGTCCTCTTCGTATTCAGGCCACACATTTAAAATATCAGCAATAAAAAGCAAGTTGAAAGAACTAAAATTTCCGTAGAACTCAAGTCCGCGAATTGCCTCCAAAAGCACTTCGTCCATAGGTTCAGCACTTTGCATCCGTTTAGACACAAAATCGTTTACAAGAGCCACATTTGCGCTCGAAGGAAATTTTCTAAGACATTCAAGAATTTTTACGCGAATTTCATCAGAATCAAAATTGTTAAAAAGCGATGCAAAAATTTCAGAGAGAGTTTCAGTTTCAGAAAAATCAGACTTTAAAAGACATTCAAGACTTTCTTTTACAAGAGAATCAAGTTCAGCGTCATTTCCAAGAATAGACTTTGAGTCAAGACAAAAATTAAGGGCGCGAACAGAAAGTTTTCCATCTTTATCCGCCGCAGACTGCAAAACCGCCTGTTTTTTTTCTTCAATATTTCCCTTAATAAATTTTATTTCCAGATTTGATTTTTGTGAAAACGCAAAGACAGAGGTAAAAAACAAAATTAAAGTGCAAAGAGAAGTTTTTAATTTTCTAAAATAACAAAAATCTTTCATCAAATAAAAGTTTAACAGTTTTTAGATTATTTTCAAGACGCATTGTCTTAAGTTTTTTAGATGACCGTTTTACGCTGGTTACCAGTAGGATTTTCAGTTAAGAGGTCAAAATTCGGTTTTGTAATTTTTATTTACTTGGAGCAAATTTTTTTTCCTCAAGTGCGCCACGTTCCGCGTGTCGAAGTTTTTTTTAGGAATCCGCTGTTCCGGCCTTCGCTGT
>CAZXCR010000306.1:0-2851 GCA_964639315.1 uncultured Treponema sp.
GGTAAACACGCGCGAAAAAAGCGCGCGCAGTACTTGCGGCAAATTTTTCCACTTAACAAACAAATTTTTTTGCAAAAAAAAAGTCTTCTTGTAACCGCGCGCGGCGTGTACTTGTAGCAAAATTTCTTCTTAGCAAACAATTTTTTTTTGCCAGAAAAAGTCTTCTTGTAACCGCGCGCGGCGTGTACTTGTAGCAAAATTTCTTCTTAGCAAACAATTTTTTTTGCAAAGAAAAAATCTTCTGGTAAACACGCGCGAAAAAAGCGCGCGCAGTACTTGCGGCAAATTTTTCCACTTATCAAACAAATTTTTTTGCAAAAAAAAGTCTTCTTGTAACCGTACGCGCGTGACGTGTACTTGTAGCAAAATTTCTTCTTAACAAACAAATTTTTTTTGCCAGAAAAAGTCTTCTGGTAACCGCCTGCGGCAAAATTTTTCGATTGTTTAAGATTTATCAGCTCGCTATAATTGCCTTAAAAATGCCATAAAAAAATTAGCTGCCATTAATTAATTTTAAAAATCAGCAAAAGAGGTAAAATATGATTAAACGAAATGAAGGTTTTGCAAATCTTTCGGCAGGATATCTTTTTCCAGAAGTTGCAAAAAAACGAAGAGAATATCAGTCTAAGCATCCAGAAGCAAAAATAATCAGTTTGGGAATTGGAAACACAACTGAACCTTTAACTCCGCACATTACACAGGCTATGGTCGATTACGTAAAAGGTCTGGGCACAAAAGAAGGTTATTCTGGCTACGGAGACGAGCAGGGCTTAGCTGAACTCAGGCAGAAAATTGCAGAAGTCGTTTATCCAAATATGATTTTGGCAGATGAAGTTTTTATTTCAGACGGAGCAAAGTGCGACATTGCGCGAATACAAACTCTGTTTGGAAGCAAAACAAAAATTGCAGTTCAAGATCCAGCTTATCCAGTTTACGTTGACGGAAGCGTTATTGCCGGTGCTGCAGGAAAAGCTTCTTCAAGTGGAGAGCACAAGCACGTAACATATTTGCCTTGTACCGCCGAAAATGATTTTTTCCCAGATTTAAGTGCAGTAAAAGAGAACACTCTGATTTACTTCTGCTCACCTAACAATCCTACAGGAAAAGCATCAACTAAAGAGCAGCTAAAAGAACTTGTTGATTTTGCAAATAAAAATTCCTGCATTATTATTTACGACAACGCATATTATTCTTTTATTCGCGATGAAAATCTTCCAAAAACAATTTACGAAATTCCAGGAGCAAAAAATTGCGCTATTGAAGTAAATTCCTTTTCAAAACTCGCCGGATTTACCGGAGTGCGCCTTGGCTGGTCTGTAGTTCCAAGTGAATTAAAATTTGCTGACGGAAGTTCTGTAAAGCAAGACTGGAACCGCGTAATGACAACTTTGTTCAACGGAGCGTCAAATATTGCACAGCACGGCGGACTTGCAGCATTAGATCCAAAAGGAATTGCAGAAACAAAGTCGCTCGTTGACTATTATCTTGAAAATGCAAAACTTATGCAGGAAACTCTTTGCACAAAAAAATTTGCAGATGCCGGAGTAAAAGTTTACTACACCGGAGATTCCCCTTATCTTTGGGTTAAATTCCCTGGATGGAAAAGCTGGGACATTTTTGACAAAATTCTTGAAGAATGCAACATCGTTACAACTCCAGGCAGCGGTTTTGGACCTTCAGGCGAAAGTTACATCAGATTCAGCGCATTCGGTCACCGGGAAGACGTAAAAGAAGCCTGCGCACGCCTTGCAAAGCTCAATCTCGAAAAAAAATAAAATTTTCTAACTGCAATTAGCAAAAAAAAACGAGCCGCCAGATTCCAATAGAATTTAACGACTCGTTTTTTTTATTTTGGAGCGAATTTGTCTTTTTGCCACAAATTTTTTTTCGTTCCGGCTGAAAATTTTACGACAAATCCCACTGTTCGCGGTTGTGGCATTCGCCTTCATTCTTCCGCTACGCTTCAGAACGCGCCTTCGGCGCGCCGCTACCATTGGGGCTAGGCTTTAGTCAGCATTTTTAAAACTGACTTCTAAACCCAACACTTGCCTTTAGTGCATTTTTTATACTCTGCAAGTCCATCATATCAAGTACGCTAGCAGAAACTTCCGCTTTTACTTCACCGCCAAAAACCGGCATTGCTGCAAAAGGGGTTACATAAAGTTTTTTTGTCCAGTTCATAATATTTGCCGGAGAAGCAATTGCATCAGCAAGCACTGAATCTGTAAAAACAAAGCTTGTGTGTATTCCAAAAGTAAAATTTATGTTTCCAAGATAAAGATGGTCAGTAACAATGCACAAATTTGCTCCCAAAAGATTGCTGATTGTAGAATCAGAATCAAGAATCGGCTTTAAGTAAAGCATATCATCAGCACTTTCAGATGGAATGTTAAAAACCGAAAGATTTATGTTGCACTGCCTAAGCGTTAGTCTTGGTTCAATAATAAAGTAAAGATCGCTAAAAGAAAGTTTATTGTCGCTGCTCGAAGAAGAACTTGAAGGGTTTAGAGTAAATTTATTGAATCCGCCCTGCAAAAAGAAAGAAAAAATATTTTTGTTACCCAAAAGCAAGTCCAGTCCGGCATGTAACTGCACTTTTCTAACAATCAAAATAACCTGATCCCCTGAATCATCAGCATTTTCTAATGGAAAAGAAAAACCTGCCGAAAGATCCGCTGTAAGCCACGAAAGTACAGAAGCAAATCTTACATCAGAATTTAAAATATTTGTTACAACCGCTTCTTCTGTATCTGAACTGACCGTTTCTTTGTTTGCGTAAAAGAAAAATCCCAAAGCCCACGGCAATTTAGGATGCAAAACATAGGAAAGTCCCAGTCCGTAAAAAGGATAA
>CAZXCR010000307.1:0-2845 GCA_964639315.1 uncultured Treponema sp.
TTGTTAAGAAATTGATTTCTTTTTAACTGAAAAAATCTATCAGTAACAGGCACAAGCAACGCTTAATTGCTTAATTGAAAAAACTTGTAAAGTTCAGGAAAATGAAGTTATGAAAAATTTTCGAAAATTATTGAGTTTGTGTGTGGCGTTGTGTGCGACCCCTTGTTTTGCGCAAGGCAGCAGGGTGCTTGTAGAAACGCAGGCAGTTAATGTTGATGGCGAAGTTAAAAATTTTGAAGTTTACACCTACAAGTGTGATTTTATTTTGGATTTTGAAAATTCGGGATATGGCGCTCAGGTGGTAAAGGCACCTTTTTCGAATGACGTAATGCACAAGGTTGAAGCAGGCGATCAGTTTCTTGTGGAGGCTGTAATTTCGTACAAGACTGAAAATAAGTATTCCCCAACCTTTGCGCAGGTTCAGCTTGCGGATGGCAGCGAAGGGTACATCTACACGGATGAAGAGTGCATTTTTGAAAACGGAAACTACACCTACCTTCGAACAATGAATATTGATGGTAAGCCAGTGGATATTTTAAAACACACTGATTACTACGAAGCGGTTGTGTCAAATATTTATGAAGAGCCAAGTGTAGACTCAAAAGTTTTGCATAAGGGCGAATGGTTTGATGCTGGACATATTAATGCTTTGGAAATATCGCGCGATTACGAATGGTGCAAGATTCAGCAGGCAGGTTTTATTGGCTGGGTCGATACTAGAAACTTAAGCAAGGCTCGTGGCGGTCCAAGAATGGATACTCCCGAAGCACGTGTTAAGTGGGCACTTATTTGGCGTAACGAGCTGGGAAGGTGGTAAGGCGGAATGTGCGGCTTGTTTTAGTTGATATTTCTGCACATATGTGTAAAAATATCAATTAGAGAAATCTATGCTTATAAACCGCGATTTTTATTTAAATATTCTTATTTCAAAAAAACACAATGGTCTAATCAAGATTATTACTGGACTTCGGCGATGTGGAAAATCATTTTTGCTGTTTCGAATTTTTAAGGACTATCTTTTAAAAAATGGCGTAAATGCTGACCACATTATAGAAATTCAGTTTGATGATTTTGCTTTTAAAAATTTGCGAAATGCGGATAAAGCCTACAATTTTGTTAAAAATCAAATAAAAGATGATTCGATGTATTACCTTTTGTTGGACGAAGTTCAACTTTTGGAATCGTTCGAAGATGTTTTGAATGGTTTCCTTCACATAAAAAATGCTGATACATATGTGACCGGTAGTAATGCAAAGTTTCTTTCAAAAGATATAATCACTGAGTTTCGCGGGCGTGGGGATGAAATCCATATAAATCCACTTTGTTTTTCTGAATTTATGAGTGTTTATAATGGTACTGAGCGTGAAGCTTGGAAAGAATTCATCACTTACGGTGGACTCCCGGCAGTTGCACTTTTTAATACTGATGAGGAAAAATCAAATTATCTAAAATCAGTTTTTTCTGAAACCTATATTGCAGATATTGTTGAGCGCAATAAAATTCGAAATACTGCGGAACTTGAAGAACTTTTGAACATTCTTTCTTCATCAGTAGGTTCGCTTACAAATCCAAAAAAAATTGCAGATACTTTTTGTACGCTAAAAAAGATAAAAATCAGTCAGGAAACAGTAAAAAAATATATTGAATATTTGTGTGATGCATTTTTGATTAGCGGAAGTTTTCGTTATGACATAAAAGGCAAAAAATATATTGATACGCCGCTGAAATATTATTTTTCTGATATAGGATTGAGGAATGCAAGGTTGAATTTTCGCCAGCTTGAAGAAACTCATATTATGGAAAATGTTATTTACAATGAACTGATTCGACGTGGTTATAATGTTGATGTTGGAGTGGTTCAGATAAGTGAAAAAAATGCTACGGGTACAAATACTCGGGTTCAATATGAAATTGATTTTGTTGCAAACCAAGGATACAAGCGTTATTACATACAATCGGCTTTTGCAATTCCTGACCGTGAAAAAATGATTCAAGAATCTAGACCTTTTTTAAAAATCAACGATTCTTTTAAGAAGATAATTATTGAAAAAGATACAATTTCAACTTATTACACAGAAGAAGGCATTCTGGTATTGAACATTTTTGATTTTCTACTTGATGATAAAAGTTTAGAGCAATAGTTTTTCCAGCAAACGCTTGCATTATCTGCAACTTTAGCACTATTTGCTTTACAAATGCAACTTTTTGTATTAATTTTGAAAGTATGGAAACAGTAGCAACAAATATCAGAATCGAAAAACAATTAAAAGATGAATCAACTCAAATTCTTGAAGGCTTAGGACTTTCACTTTCAACAGCTGTAACGCTCTTTTTAAAGCAGGTCACCTTTCAAAACGCCCTGCCGTTCAAAGTAGAATATCCAAAATATTCTAAGGAACTAAAAAAAGCGCTAAAGGAAGGTGAAAAGTTAGCAAATGATCCCAATGCGAAAACGTATAAAAATTTTCAAGAAGTTCTTGATGAACTGGGGATAGAAGAATAATGAGTGATGCAAACAAGAACGAAGAAAAAAAATATGAATTAAAATTAACTAATCGCTTTAAAAAACATTTAAAACTTGTAGCTAAAAGAAACAAAGAGCATGTAAAAAAAATTCATGAAACAGTAGAGCTTTTACAAAAAGGTCAGCAACTCCCCGAACGCTACAGCGACCACGAACTGAGCGGAAATTACATTGGAAACCGAGAGTGCCACGTGCTGCCAGACTTGCTTCTAATCTACAAAATTTTCAACGAGGTTTTAATTCTTGAACTGATTGATACCGGCACCCATTCAGATTTATTTGGCTGATTCTTCAAAAATCCCTTCTAATAAAACTTCCGTA
>CAZXCR010000308.1:0-2826 GCA_964639315.1 uncultured Treponema sp.
GCTTGCCGAAACTCGGGAAGCAACCGTAAGGTTGCGGCAAATTCGCTCCAAGTAAATAAAAATTGTAAAAACTCGAATTTTAACTAAAATACGAAATATTTTTTTGAAATTTTTTGATGGGAGAAAAAAAATTATGTTGTTAACAAATAAAAAAGCATTAGTTACAGGTTCAAGCCGCGGAATTGGCCGTGGAATAGTAGAAAAATTCTTAAAAGAAGGAGCAGAAGTTTGGGGACTTTGTTCAAAGCCTAGTTCTGCAAAAGAAGAACTTGAAAATCTTGCAAAGGAAAACGGAACTTCCTTCCACGAAATTTATGCTGATGTAGGAAATGCCGAGCAGATTACGCAGGTTATAAAAGATGCACTTAGTCAAAGTGGCGGATTTGATGTTCTTGTAAACAACGCCGGAATTACTCGCGACACCTTAAGTTTCCGTATGAAAAAAGAAATGTGGGACGATGTTATCCGCATAAATTTAACTTCTGTATTTATGATTTGCCAGATTATTTCAAATGATATGATTCGCAAAAGAAGCGGTTCAATTATAAATATGGCGTCGATTGTTGGCATTCACGGAGGTGCTGGTCAGGTAAATTATGCAGCATCAAAAGGCGGACTTATTGCCTATTCAAAGTCTCTTGCAAAAGAAGTTGGCAGTCGCGGAGTTCGCGTAAATGCAATTGCGCCAGGTTTTATTGAAACTGATATGACAAACGCTGTTAATGAAGATTTGCGCAAAACTTGGGTGGAGGGCATTCCTCTAAAACGCGCAGGAAAGCCAGAAGACGTTGCAAATGCGGCACTTTTCCTTGCAAGCGATTTAAGCACTTACATTACAGGTCAAGTTCTTGGCGTAGACGGTGGAATGGGCGCTTAATTTTTTTGCTTTTTGGAGCAAATTTTTTTAGATAACGGAGCTTCCGCCGCTCGATCATTTCGCTCGGTCGCCGCATTCGCGGCGACTTGCTTCGCAACGGCTACACCTCCGGCTAAGCTTTTTTTCAATAGAAATATTTTTTATTTTCTAGCTTCTAGTCCTTCCAAATCTCCTTGGTAAGAAGTGTTTTTTAATTTAAAAACAAGATTTCCGCTATCGTCACTTGTAATTTCTAGCGAAGTTTCTATCCAGCCATCTTCTGTTTTTACTTCAAATGTATCTCCAAATTTAAGTTGAATTCCGTTTGCCGGGCTTTTTGCAATCCAGAAAAGTCCAGACTGAACATCAAAAATGAGCTGTCCTTCAAATTTTTCTTCTGTGTTTTCCATAAATTCTCCGTGAAAAAAAAGATAACAAACATTCCATTTCTTGTCGAGGTTGTCGCAAGCTGCGCTTGCTAGCGAGTTTGTGACTATTACTGACAAGATTTCCACTTTAACACAAAATTCTCTTCTTAACAAAAATCTGCGAGTTTTCGCAAGAAAACTCGTGTTGCCCACGAATGTGGGCATACGTAACCGTAAGCCTGCGACACGCGCTTTTTGCGGAAGCATATTCGGTTCTTGTGTGATTTAAGAAAGCCTAGCCCCGATGGTAAGGGCGGCGAAGCCGTTCAAAACCGAAGGTTTTGAATGGAGATAGCACGAAGTGCGTACGTAACCCTGGACAGCGGGATTCCTGAAAAAATTTTCAGCCGGAACGAAAAAAAATTTTTGGCATGAAAAAAACTCGCTCCAGAAAAAAAATAAAAATGCTTGTGACTGACTTGCCTGGAAAAATTTTGTATAATGCAAGTTATGGAAATTAAAGTTAACAGAAAGGGTGCTGTTAAAAAACTAAAAAGTCTTGTTCTTACGCCAAAGAGCGAAGTTGAATCTTTTAGAGCCAAAATTGAAGAAAAATTCGATGTGGTTTTTCTTCCTAACAAAGTTGAAAATACTGAGCGCATTTTTGGTGACGTAAAGTGCGATTATCTTACGCCGGAAGCTTATGTGAGTCACAGAATTATGCTTTACATTCACGGCGGAAGTTTTGTGGGCGGTTCCAGAGAAAGCTGGCGGTCTTTTTGTTCAAGTATTGCAAACGAAACTATGTCGCGCGTAGTTGTGCCGGATTTTCGACTGCCACCTTCGCATCCGTACCCTGCAGCGCTTGAAGATGTTCAAAATGTTTTTAGAATGATAAAGGGCGAAGAGGAACTTGCAATTCAACTTTCGCAGGATAAATCTGCTTTGCCACAAATTATTCTTGCTGCTGATACAAGCGGGGCTTCTATTTTGATGGCGCTTATGTTCAGTTTGAGCGAGAATTATAGAAAAGCTGTTGATAAAATTGTTTTGTTTTCTCCGTGGCTTGACCTTGGAACTGATAATTGCGTTATCAGCAAGAAAAAAATGCATGACGAAATTATTTCGAGTGCGGATTTGCGTTTTGCAGTTGACCTTTACACTTATTCAAGTAACGTAAAAAGTATTTTTGTTTCGCCATTAAAAGCTACTCCAGAAGATTTTAACGGTTTTCCGGAATTTTACATTCAGAGTGGTGAAAAGGAAATTCTTCTTAGTCAGTCGAAGGATTTTAAGAATTTGCTTGAAACTGCGGGCGTAAAATGTACTTTGGACGTTTTTCCAAAGATGATGTATATGTTCCAAATGGCAGATGAATTTTTGCCACAAAGTCACGCTGCCATTGAAAAAGTTGGAAAGTGGATAAATTATAAACCGCGCGAAGATGAGCTTGGCTGATGTGCTTGCTGCGGAATGGTTTGGTTAAGCAGCGGACTGTTTCTTAACTGAAAAATTGCGCCAGTAACACGCAGATTTTTTTGTTAAGTGGCGGACTTTTTCTTAACTGAAAATTCTGTTGGTAACCGGCGCGGCTCTGGTGGT
>CAZXCR010000309.1:0-2818 GCA_964639315.1 uncultured Treponema sp.
TTTGCTCCAAATAAATATAAAACTATAAAACTTACCAAAACTCGAATTTTGACCTGTTAGTAACCGCGCAGTAATGTTGAGAATTTCCTCTTAACAAAAAAAATTTTTTGCCAATCAAAAATTCTCACCATCATCATCTCCAAAAATCTTACTTCACGCTACCTTCAAAAATTGACTTATTGTCTACAATTATTTTTAGAGTTTCACCGTTCCAGGTTAAAGTGCCGTCTTTTTCATCAAGGAAGCTTACGTTGGCAAGCGCGTCTAAAAAGCGGGACTTTCCTTCTTCCACAATAAAATTTACTTTGAGTTTGAGCGGCTTTTTCTTTAGATTTTCGTAAGAATTATTTTTCTTTCCGCGGTCAAAAATTGTTTTTGCTGACTTTTGCGCAACTACAAGAACCGTCTGCTTGTTGCTGCCATCCCCAAGCGTAAGATAAAATCCCGGATACATCGCAAGAGTATCAATTCGTGAAAATGAGGCTTTTTCTGACTTAAAAGTGCGCGGACTTTCGCCTTCAATAAATTGCGGAATTTTCGCTTCGTCAAAATATTCAGCATAGGAATTGCGAAGCTGCTTTGGTAACACAGCGTTTCCGTTTTGTTCAATTTCGTTTTCAAGCTTTTTGTACGCCTTGATTCTAAGATCCAAAAGCGAAATAACATGCGGGGCAGTAAGCGAGCGGTACTCGTAAAAAGACTGGAAACTTTCTGCATTTGATTTTAAAAGTCTGCCGCCAAAACTTGTCATTGTTTTGATTTTTGGAAAGTCAATTTGATTCAAAAGAGTTACGGTCGTAATTAAATCCACAAAATTGTAACTCCAGCGCGAAATATTTGAGTTGCGCGAATACTTTTTGTACGCCTTCAGTTCGCCATTTAAAAATCTTCTGTAAAAAATATTGTCCTGAATTTTAGTTTGAATTTCTTCAAGATTTTCCTGACCGTAAATTTTTCCTTTTTCAAGCAAAAGAGCTTCGTTGTTTTCTTCAATGTCTTCGTTGTACAAAAAATAATTGCTCAAAACTTTCATTGTTTCAGCACTTAAAAAAGAATTGTACTGCGTAATTTGCGAATCTTGTGTTTTTGCAAGGAAAATTTTGAAAGGAGTTTTTGTAATCGTATTTTCGTTTCCATAAATTTCAAGATAATCTGTAGTTGCGGCCGCTGTTAGCGAAAAAGTTTTTTTATTGTTCTTTTCAAAAATTGATTTTAAGATTTCTTCAAATTCTTTGTGTTCACATTTTAAAAGCGAATCATCAAAAACTGGCGTTACAAAATAATACATTGCAGTTCCATCGTAACCAGGCGCAATTCTTGTAACGTAAGTCCACTGCATAACATTGTAACAGCGCAAAATTTTTTCTTCAGCCCAATCGCTGCCTTTCATTTTTATGCTTAAGTCAAATCCGCCTTCACTTGTAAGCGAAAAATTCTGTGTGGAAATTTCAATATCATTATTTTTCTTTCCATTCAAAGTTAAATATCCTGAATAAGAAAAATCGGTTGTGTTTCCGCGCTTGGCATCGCCTTGTAAAAAATCAGTTTCTGCAAGTTCAAGCGGAGCTTTCCTAAAATTCCACTCATCATCTAAAATCTGCTTGTAGTAGAAGCCTGCGTTTCCTTCGCGGTCAGTTCCGGCAACTCGCAGTTCCCTGGCAGAATTTCCAAATCCATTTTGATGAATTGAAATAAACTTTGTAAGCCGCGCCTTTCCTTCAAGTTTAATGGAAGCTTCTTTTTTCCAAGGTTCAGCAGGAAGTCCCCAAGGCGAATAGTTTGAAAGATATTCACTTCCAGTATATTTTTGCTCTTGCTTTACATAAGTGTATTTAAAAAACATTGGATCGCAGCCCATTGTGTCAAAGTCAATAAGTCTTGTGTACATAGTTCCATCGTCGCCAATTAAAAATAGTGTTGACGCGGAATTTGCTATGTTCACTGCAATAAATTTTCCATTTTCCGGATTTTCTATGCTCTTAGAAAAATCATTTGGCAAACCAGAGTCCGTAAATAAAATGCGCTGCCCGTCTTCGCTAAGAAAATAAATTGTTTCCAAACCCATTGTGCCGTAGTGATGCTGATTTCCAAAAATATCTTCGTACCAAAGAACGTCTTTTCTTCTTGCGCCCATTGCCCAGCCGCGATTTTTTATGATTAAGTCATTTTGCACAAGCTGAGTTTTCTGCGGCCATCCGTTTGTATTTTTCCACACAAAAGGTTTTTCAGTAGCAAATTGCTGCGTGTAAATTTTAAAAAGCCGCCCCTTATCATCAAAGGCAAAAAGACAGTCTCCGTCAGCATAAATTTCGCGAATTTCTTCTGCGTCCTTAGGCTTTCCGGATTTTAGAAAAATTTGCCATTCAGTTTCGCCGTCTTTCTTTGAATAGATTTTTCCGTCTTTTAAAATAAACTGATATCCTTTTAAAAAAGTTTGGGTGAGGGTTTTTACATAAACTTCTTCTGGAAATTCAGCTGCCGGTGAAGCAACATTTATGCTCTGCGATTTTTCTTTATTTGAAATGTAGTTTGATTCAGGACTGTTAAAAGAATTTATTACTTCCTGATAAAAAGCCGCATCGTTTTCAAAAGGCTTTGCGCTTGTAGCACATGAAAAAAATAAACTAAAATTTAGTGTTAAACAAAAGAATTTAAAAATTTTCTGATTATTTTTCATAACTCTGATTTTACAAGAAAACAAATATTTTATGGAAGTAAGAAAATAAAATAGAACAAATGTGGCAAGTGCAGCAAAGTGGCGTGCAAATAATTTTGGGCGATATTGGAATTGAACCAATGGCTTCTACCGTGTGAAGGT
>CAZXCR010000310.1:0-2813 GCA_964639315.1 uncultured Treponema sp.
TGTGTACTGGAAATCTTCTGTCAAGAAAAAATTTTCTTTTGCAAGAAAAAATTCTTTTGGTAACCAGCGCGCGCGGGGTTACTGGCGATTTTCTGTTTAGCAAAAAAATTTATTGCGAAACAGCCCCGCGCCGATTGAGCCTGTCGAAATCAAGTTTTTTACTTACAGATGGTGGTTTCGACAGGCTCAACCACCGTGTCTTGCATTTTACTCAGACCTTATCTAAAAGATTCTGCAAAAAAAACTCACACTTTTACAAGTTCATAAGTTCTTGTGCCCAAACCGATTTTTTCTCCGTGAATTAAAGTTTCGCTCCAAACACTTTCTGGAGTTGAATCTTTCCACAAATCGCCTGTCATTTTTATGTGCTTTGCAATGTTGTCGGTAACGCGGGAATTTGCTGTTCTTGCAGAAGCCACGCACAAATCACTGCACGCCTGGTCAAGCGCAACTGGATCAAAACTTGCCGCCATTCCAATATCCGGCACAATCGGCGCGTCATTAAACGCATGGCAGTCGCACCACGGACTTACGTCAAGAATCATATTTATATGAAAACACGGTCTGCCGTAACAAACCGCCTGCGTATATTCAGCCATTTTGCGGTCCAAAAGAAGAGGCGCATCGTAGTTCGGATTGTAAATTGCATCAAAATTACACGCGCCAATACATCTTCCGCAGCCCTTGCACAATTCCTGATTTATAAAAGCTTTTTTGTTTTCGTAGGAAATTGCATTTGAACCACATTCTTTTGCGCACACACGGCAACCCTTACAAGATTCCTGGTTTACAACAGGCTTTCCTGAATTATGCTGAGCCATTTTTCCCGCACGCGAACCGCAGCCCATTCCAATATTTTTTAATGCACCGCCAAATCCCGTACTTTCGTGGCCTTTAAAATGCGCAAGACTTATAAAAACATCAGCGTCCATAACCGCACGACCAATTCTGGCAGTTTGCAAATAAACTCCGTTATGGACTGGAACTTCCACATCATCAGTACCCTTAAGTCCATCGCCAATAATAATCTGGCAGCCAGTGGTAAGCTGAGAAAATCCGTGCTGAGCAGCAATTTCAAGATGGTCAAGAGCATTTTTTCGCTTTCCCGGATACAGAGTGTTGCAGTCAGTTAAAAAAGGTTTCCCGCCAAGTTCCTTAACCACGTCGGCAACCGCCTTTACATAATCCGGGCGCAGGTACGAAAGATTTCCTTCTTCCCCAAAATGCAGTTTTATTGCCGTAAATTTTCCCTTAAAATCAATATTCGCAATTCCAGCTTTTTTAATCAAATTCGCAAGTTTCAAAGGCAAACCGCCGTCCCTCTGAGTCCTAAAATCAGTAAAAAAAACCTTCGACTTTTCCATAATTTTCCCCTTACAAAAATTTTCGTTTCGCCAAAAGCAATTTTACACCATTGCAAAAAAAAATCACCGGTAAAATAATTTTTTTTATTTTTTTTGATTTGGAGCACAGTTTCTTAGGCAGCGGAATTTTTTTTGCTCGCGCGTGTTGCGCTTCGACAGCCAGTTTTTTTTAGTGAACCCGCTGTTCAGGGTTGTCATTCAAAACCTTCGGTTTTGAACGGCTTCGCCGCCCTTACCATCGGGGCTAGGTTGGACTTGTTTTGGCGTTAAGAAAAAATTTTCTTTGGCAAGAAAAAATTCTTTTGGTAACCAGCGCGCGCGGTACTTGCAGAAAATTTTCTACTTAACAAACAAAATTTTTTTGCCGAAAAAAAATCTCCTGGTAACCATTCGCGCGGTGGGTGTGCTTGAAGTAAAATTTCTTCTTAGCAAAAAAAATTTTTCTACGAAAAGAAAACATTTTGCTACAACTCCGCGCGACAAAAAGCGCGCGCTGTTCTTGCAGTAAAATTTCCTGTTAACAAACAAAATTTTCTGCTCCACAAAAATCTATTTCTTAACAAAAAGACCCGCAGGCTGCGACAAACTTGAAATTCGACTCAAAAAAATATAAAAAATAAAATCATGGAACACACGGACTTTGTGCCTGGAACGTCGCTAAAAATCCTTCAGGACTCCGAACTTTTTTGCTACGGCACCGACGCTCTTTTGCTCGCGGACTTTGCGCTAAAAAATCCGCACTGCATTCAAAAAAATTCCCTTGTTTGCGACTTGGGCTGTGGCAATGCGATTATTCCTCTTATTTTGAGCGCAAAATCTAATGCTAAAAAAATTTTTGGTGTCGAAGTGCAAAAAAAATCCGCCAATCTTGCTAAAAAAAATGTAAGTCTTAATTCTCTTGAAGAAAAAATTTCTATTTTAAATGCTGACTTAAAAAATCTTTTTGAATCTGAAAATCTTGTTAAAAAAAACAGTTTTGACGCGGTTCTTGCAAATCCGCCTTACTTTGCTGACGGCACTGGACTAAAAAATTCTTCTCAGGCACTTTCTTGTTCGCGACATCAGAATCTGGATACGAACGAAATTTTTATAAAATCCGCAAGTCTTCTTTTAAAATCGCAGAAAAGTTTTTTTATGATAAATCGCCCTTGCGAACTTGAAAATCTTCTTTTTTTGATGCGCAAATACAAGCTCGAAGCAAAACATTTACGCTTCGTTTATCCAAATCCACAAAAAGCTGCTTCTATGGTGCTGATTCACGCAGTTAAAAGCGCAAAACCTTCTCTTTGCGTGGAAGCGCCGCTGTTCATTTCCCGCACGTGCTGATTACAAAAAGAATTTTTCTTGTTAAGGAAAATTCTTTTCTTAACGCACAAAACAAAACAAGCCAGGCCTAGCCCGGATTGTAGCGGCGCGAAGCGTTCAAAACCGCAGGTTTTGAATGAAACC
>CAZXCR010000311.1:0-2811 GCA_964639315.1 uncultured Treponema sp.
CTCATAACAAAAAAATTTCCTATCAAAAAAAATTTCCACACATCACCCTTTTCCAATGCAAATCCGGTCAAAAACTGTAATTTTCCGCAAAAAAAACAAGATAGAATTTAAATTTCAAAATGATTTTGTTGCATAAAAAAAATATTTTTTCTATTCTTGAATGTGCGATTTTTACTTTTGACCTTTTTTAGGTCATTAAATTCTGGAGGAATTTTATGAAAGTCTTACACAAGGTGGCAGCATCAGTTTTATGCGCTGCAGCACTTTTTAGTTTTGCATCATGCGGTTCAAAAAAATCCGCAGCAGGCAATTTCCTAAACGTTATGATTGAAGTTGAAGTTGAATCTCTTGATCCACAGGAAGCAACAGACGGAACTTCTTTCGAAGTTATTGCAAACTTTACTGACGGTCTTAAGCAGATGGCAAGCGATGGTTCAACCATTGACGCTTTGTGTGCTGGCGAAACTGTTTCAGCAGATGGTCTTACATATACTTTCAAAATCCGCGACGACGCTTTCTGGTCAAACGGCGATCCTGTTACTGCAGATGACTTTGTTTTCGGTTGGCAGAGAGCTGCAGATCCTGCATTTGCTTCTGAATATTCTTATATGCTTTCTGACATTGGTCAGATTAAAAATTCCTTTGAAGTTATTGCAGGAAAACTTCCAGTTGAAGAACTTGGCGTTAAGGCTCTTGACGACAAAACTCTTCAGGTTGAACTGAATGTTCCTGTTTCATATTTTGATTCAATTCTTTACTTCCCTACTTTCTATCCTGTAAACCGCAAATTCTACGAATCAGTAGGCGACAGATTTGCAACCAGCGCAGATACAGTTCTTTCAAACGGTGCTTTTATCCTTACAGATTATCAGCCAGCTGCACTCAGTTTTACTCTTAAAAAGAATGAAAAATATTACAACGCTGCTTCAGTAAAACTTGACGGACTTAACTATCAGGTTTTAAAAGATTCTCAGCAGGCACTTATGGCTTATCAGAACGGAACTCTTGATATTGTAAAACTTTCAGGAGATCAGGTTGATCAGGTTAAAGATGATGCAGAATTTAAGAGCGTTGGTGCCGGATATCTTTGGTATATTTCGCCTATGATGGAAAAAATTCCTGCATTAAAAAATCTTAATCTCCGCAAAGCTATTTCTTACGCCCTCGACAGAGAATCAATTGTAAAAAATGTTGTAAAAGACGGTTCTATGGCTTCTTACACTCCAGTTCCTGCTGAATTTGCTTACAATTCGAACGGCGAAGACTTTATTACAAATCAGAAAGAATTCCCTGAACTTTGCGATTCAGATTCTGCAAAAGCCCTTGAATTCTTTGAAGCTGCAAAAAAAGAACTTGGTCAGGATACTTTTGAATTTGAAATGATTCTTGATGATACTACTGTTCAGCAGAATGTTGGCGCTGTAATCAAGGAACAGATTGAAAAAGTTCTTCCAGGCGTAACAATCGACCTTCGTGTTGAACCTAAAAAACAGCGCGTTCTTGATATGCAGGACGGTTCTTTTGAACTTGCTCTTACTCGCTGGGGTCCAGACTACGCTGATCCAATGACATATCTTGGAATGTGGATTACAGGAAATTCAAATAACTACGGTTTGTGGTCAAATGCAAAATACGATGCTTTAATTCAGAAATGCGTTACCGGTGAATATGCACAAAAACCTGCAGAACGCTGGAACACAATGAAAGAAGCTGAAAAAATCGTTCTTGAAGACGCTGTTATTTTCCCAGTTTATCAGCAGGCAGATGCTTGTATGGTAAAAGCCAACGTAAAGGGAATTGACTTCCACCCAGTTGCATTGAACCGCGTTTATAAAAACACAAGCAAATAAATTCTAAACTTTTAAGCCTGAATCTTTAAAATCTGATTTTTAATCTTTCAGGCACCTTAGGGAATGTGGCTGCCTAAGAAGTTTATATTCTAATGTCATTTCGAACTGGTTTCGAAATCTCTACACTAGATGCTTTTTAGGTTAGCATAGGCCCTTTTGTGCTTTTTTTGAGGACTTTTTGCACTGAAAAAATTCCTCAAATATTTTTTTACAAATGATGCAGATTTTTTTTCAGGCGATTTTGCTCTGTTTTCAGACTGTCTGATTTTTTTAATCTTCTGCATTTTATCTGGTAACTGTTTTGAAAAAATACATACTAAAACGAATATTAGTTTCAATTTTTACTCTGCTGGCAATAACCCTGATTCTCTTTATTCTTCTTCATTTTATGCCTGGTTCTCCGTTTAACGACGAAAAACTCACTGCCGACCAGCGGACTGCTTTATATGCAAAATACGGACTGGACAAGCCTGTTCTGGTTCAGTTCTTTAAATATGTGGGCAATATGTTTCATGGTGATTTTGGCGTAAGTTACAAAATTTCAAAAAATACGCCAATTTCAGTTCTGATTGCACAAAGACTTCCTGTTTCCTGCAGAATTGGTGTACAGGCAGTTCTGCTTGGTGCGGTTGTAGGAATGCTTTTAGGAATTCTTGCTGCCATAAAGCACCGTACCGCGTGGGATACTCTTGCAACAATTGTTTCTGTAATTGGAGTTTCAGTTCCGAGTTACGTTTTTGCTCTTGCGCTTAGCTATCAGTTTGGCTTTAAGTGGAAAATTTTTCCTATGCTTTTTACCACTTCCTCACCAATTTACTCTTCAATACTTCCGAGCATTTCTTTGAGTATGTTTACAATGGCTTCTATCGCTCGTTTTACAAGAACAGAAATGCTTGAGGCACTTGGTTCAGAATATATGCAGCTTGCAGAAAGTAAGGGACTTTACGGTTGGAAACTGATT
>CAZXCR010000312.1:0-2807 GCA_964639315.1 uncultured Treponema sp.
AAATGCCAAGACGATTTGCCTTTAATTTTCCTACTGGATGAGTTCCCTGTCCATCTGAGCCTGGATATGATGCAGTACTACTTGTTACACCGTCCTTGTTGTTGAAGATATACCAGGCATATTCATCCAAAACACTGTCCGTTGTAGGAGTACCAAAAGTAATTTCGCTTGTTGTATCAACTCCGCTATATGCATAGTCCCAGTCATCTGCCTCCGGGTCGCCACCACGGGTTGCATATTCCCATTCAGCTTCTGTAGGCAGGCGGTAACCATTTTTACTCATATCGCACGAAACAGTTGCAGCTGAAATATGACCAGCACTAGTGTCCACTTCAGTTATTTCAATAGTATAAACTGATTCCAGACCTTCAGCCGCACTTCTAAAATTACAGTAACTAACTGCATCAAACCAGTTTACGTTGTCTACTGGGCGGTTTTCTTGTTCATCATCATCTACAGCAAGCGCATAAGTTGTACTGTCTTTAATACAAAGTGATGGTTCAGCAACATAGGTGTAGGTATCACTAGTGTTATAAGTTGCCGTTTTACCATCCATTATTTCCTTGTACTCTTTTTGGGTAACTTCGTATTTTGCCATGTAGTAAGAACTTAATGTTACGTTACGACCAGTTGGGAAAGCGCCGGTTAAATAGCTTGAATCTGAAACAGTATCTCCTGTAATTGTACTGCCTGTTACAAGTACCATTCCTTTTGGAACAACGTTTACTGTGAATGCTTCAGAATTAGTGCCATCGGCTGTTGCAATAATTTTTGCAGTTCCCACAGCAAGACCTGTTACAACACCGTTTGCGTCAATGCTTGCCTTTGAGCTACCTTCGCTTACTTTCCAAGTTACTGTTTTATTAGTAGCATTTGTAGGAGTTACGCTTGCACTAAGAGTGATTGTACCCTCTTCTTCTACACTGCTGCTTCCTGTAATTACAACTTTGTCAACATTAACATACACAACACTTACTTCAAAAGCGTCTGAAGTAAAGCCACCAGCTGTTGCAGTAATTTTTGCAGTTCCTTCAGCAAGACCTGTTACAACGCCGTTCTGGTCAATTGAAGCATACGAGCCGCCTTCACTTACTTTCCAAGTTACTGTTTGCTCTGTTGCATTAGAAGGATTTACTGTAGCTGAAAGTGTGATTGTGTCATTAATATTTACGCTATTGCTACCAGTGATTACAACGCCTGTAACCGGAACAATTACGTTTACTTCAAAAGCGTCCGAAGTAATAGTGCCAATGCTTGCAGTAATTTTTGCCTTTCCTTCAGCAATGCCTGTTACAACTCCGTTTTGGTCAACTGAAGCATACGAACCGCCTTCACTTACTTTCCAAGTTACGGTTTGCTCTGTAGCATTTGTAGGACTTACTGTAGCTGTAAGTGTGATTGTGCCTTCAACCCCTACGGTATCTTTACCGCTGATTACAATGCTTCCAACCGGAACAGTTACTTCTACTTCAAAAGCGTCCGAAGTAACGCCGCCAGCTGTTGCAGTAATTTTTGCAGTTCCTTTTGAAAGACCTGTTACAAGTCCGTTTTCGTCAACTGAAGCATACGAGCCGCCTTCTGCTACCTTCCAAGTTACATCCTTATCTGTAGCATCTTCGGGACTTACTGTAGCGTGCAATGTGATTGTGCCGTTTACGTTTACAGAACTTTCGCCTGAAATTTCAACTTTTGTTACAGGCACGTCGGTTTCGCCCGGAACCCTTCTACAGCCCACTGCAGTGAACACAAGGGCAAAAGCCGCAATCAGTGCAAATAAACTTACTGATTTTTTCATTCGTATTCCTCCAAAAAATTTTTTTTAAAAGGTCAAAATTCGAGTTTTTACAATTTTTACTTACTTGGAGCGAGTTTTTTTTTCTGCCACAAATTTTTTTTACGTTCCGGCTGAAAATTTTTTTAGAAAACCCGCTGTTCAGGGTTGTGCTTTCGCTCCATTCAAAACCTTTGGTTTTGAACGTGCTCCTATGTTTTCCAAGTCCCATTTTAGGCATTAAGAAAATAAATGTTTGCAAAGAAGACCTGCGAGTTTTCGAAGAAAACTCGACGAGTAAAATGCTTTAGCATTTTACTCAACCATCGGGGCTAGGCTTTTTCACCTTTTTTGTAAATTTCATTTAAACTCAAAATTCAACCTAAAAACAAAAAAACCGCTTGCAAACGCAATTGTGCGCCTACAAACGGTCTTTATTTTTGCTGATAAAATTTACAGAGGAGAAAATTATTGCTGAACTGAACTGAACTGAACTGAACTGAACTGAACTGAACTGACAAGATTTTACTCCTCGAGGTTTAAGTGTCAATCGCTAAAAAAAGCGGCTGTTTCTTAAACTTATCTTAAATTCATTCTATAGCAGATTTTTCAAATTTCAAGAAAATTTTAAGGAATTTTGTGCGGCGGAGTTTGTTACTGATGGAATTTTTTGTTAAGAAGAAATTTATTATTTAACAAGAAATTCTATCAGTAAACGGGCGCGGCGAGTTAACAAAAAAATTTTCTGTAATACAAGAAATTTCACTAGTAACACCCGCACCTGTTACCAATAGAATTTTCAGTTAAGAAAAAAGCCCGCGCCGATTGAGCCTGTCGAAATCAAGCGGTTGTTACTGATGGAATTTTCTGCTAATAAAAATCTATTTCTTAACCACCGGAGGCGCGGGCGTTACTGACAAAATTTTCTGTTCAACAGCCAAGCCCTAGCCGCGATGGGAAGGGGCGCGAAGCGCGTGCGAAGCACCGAGCGAATAGCGGAGCCCTGGACAGCGCGTTACCACCAGAACTCGCTCCA
>CAZXCR010000313.1:0-2796 GCA_964639315.1 uncultured Treponema sp.
CGGGGCTAGGCTTTTTCACCTTTTTTGTAAATTTTGTTTAAACTCGAAATTCGACTTATTTATTTTTTTCAGCTTCTTCGAGGGCGTCAATGTAAGAAAGATTCAAACGACCCATTTTGTCAACTTCAAGAAGTTTTACAGGAATCTGCTGACCTTCCTTAAGAACATCAGTTACTTTTTCTACACGACTTCTTGAAAGCTTAGAAATGTGGCACAAACCTTCTTTTCCAGGAAGAATTTCAACGAATGCACCAAAATCCATAATGCGTTTTACAGTTCCGTTGTAAATTGTGCCTGGCTCTGGATCTTCACAAATTCCCTTGATTGCAGCCTTTGCAGCATCAGTTGATTTTCCTGTTTTACCGTAAATTGTAACAGTACCGTCATCGTCAGTATTGATTGTAACTCCGTACTGAGAGCACAGTGCCTTTACATTCTTTCCGCCAGGTCCGATTAAAGCACCAATCTTATCTACAGGAATTTTCATAGTGTCAATTTTTGGAGCGTAAGGGCTAATTGGCTGCGGTTTGTTAATGCACTTTTCCATTATGTCAAGAATGTGATTTCTTCCGCGTTTAGCCTGATCAAGAGCCTTGCGCATAATGTCCATAGAAACACCGGCAATCTTAATATCCATCTGGAAACCAGTAATTCCGTCACGAGTACCAGCAACCTTAAAGTCCATATCGCCAAGATGATCTTCTTCACCAAGAATATCTGAAAGAATTGCATACTTTTTGTACTGAGGACCGTCTGTAATAAGACCCATTGCAATTCCAGCAACCATCTTCTTCATAGGAACACCGGCAGCCAAAAGTGAAAGACATCCGCCGCAAGTAGAAGCCTGTGATGAAGAACCGTTAGATTCCATAATTTCAGAAACTACGCGGATTGTGTAAGGAAATTCTTCGCGGCTAGGAATCATTGGAGCCAAAGAACGGCGTGCAAGGTTTCCGTGACCAATTTCGCGACGACCTGTAGTAAGTTTTCCAACTTCACCAACCGAATATGGAGGGAAATTATAATGAAGGATAAAGTTTTCGCTTCTGTCGCCTTCAATATCATCATAAACCTGTTCATCCATTGCAGTTCCTAAAGTTGTAACTGCCAAAGACTGAGTTTCGCCACGTGTAAACAATGCAGATCCGTGCGGACGAGGCAGAACGTTAATTTCGCAAGTGATTGGACGAATATCTTCAGTTCCACGACCGTCAATTCTCAAACCTTTTTCAAGAATGCTTGAGCGCAACAAATCGTACTGAATGTCATCAAAAAGCGTATCAAAAAGTTTTGCCTGAACAGGATCTTCAAGTTGCTCAGCATATTTTTCAGCAACCTGCTTTTTTACATCCTTTACAGCAGCACTTCTTGCCATTTTGCCCTTTAAGAAACAAGCAGTCTGCATCAAAGGAAGTGCATCAGCTTTTATAGCATCTTTATTTTCAAGTTCCACATTTAAAGGAGCCAAAGGAAGCTTTTCTTTTCCAGCAAGTTTTACAAGTTCTTCCTGCAAAAGACACATTTCAGTAATAAAGCCCTGAGCCTTTTCCAAAGCACCGAGCATAACATCTTCACTTACTTCGTTAGCACCGCCTTCAACCATTGTAAAACCGTCTTTAGTTCCGGCAACAACAATTTCAAGCTGAACTTTTTCCATCTGTTCGTAAGTAGGATTTACAATATATTCCCCGTTAAGATATCCAATGCGACAGCCAGCTACAGGACCGTGGAATGGAATGTCTGAAATAGAAACAGCTGCAGATGCTGCAATAACTGCCAAAATATCAGGAGTGTTAACTCCGTCAACAGAAACGCAGGTAGGAACAATCTGAATTTCGCGTCCAAAAGCAGTTTCAAACAAAGGACGCATAGGGCGGTCAATAAGGCGGCTAACCAAAATTTCCTTGTCCTTAGGACGACCTTCCCTCTTTACAAAGCCACCAGGGATTTTTCCGGCAGCATAAAATTTTTCATTATACTCAACCGTTACAGGAACAAAATCCAAACCTTCTTTTACTTCGCTAGATGCACAAACTGTTGCAATAACAGCCGTACCGCCAATCTGAGCGTAAACACAGCCGTTAGCCTGTTTACCAATCTTACCGGTTTCAAGAATAAGTTCCTGATCACCGATTTTTTTTGTTACTCTCTGTACCATTCGTTCTTCCTTTCCCCCGGCACAAACCGGAGTTTTTTCTTTTCGCACAAAGGCTTCACAAAATAAAACCCAAATGCAGGACATACCGTTTTCACAGCCGGAATGCCCAGTAAATTTTGCTTTTATTATGAGAGTCTCTAAAAATTGCAACTTTTAGAGACAACTCTGAAATCACGACATTTTAAGTATTTGTATTTCAAAGACTTAAAATTCGCAGACAACTCTAAAAAAGCATTGAAAATGATTTTTTAAAGCTGCCCTTGTATACCCTTAAGTTCAAATTTCAAATTCATAATGATTTTACGGATGTAGTCCCTTCGCAAAGAGAGTGTGTGTCCGTGCCAGCAAGCCGGCTTCAATCCTTTACGCATAAAAAATAAAAATCAGGGTATAAAAAACAAAAGGCAGCCTGTATCACTAAATCTAAGATTCAGACTGCCCTAAATTTTTCAATAAACTACTTACGGATTCCAAGTTCCTTAATAAGAGAACGGTAAGCATCAAGATCCTTTGCCTGAAGATATCTAAGCATCTTGCGGCGTGAACCTACAGCCTTAAGAAGACCGCGGGAAGCACCTGTATCCTTAGGGAATGCCTTGCAGTGCTCTGTGAGCTGTTTAATTCTTTCTGTAAGAAGA
>CAZXCR010000314.1:0-2774 GCA_964639315.1 uncultured Treponema sp.
GCACAAGGCTTCTGCGGTTGTTGCAAAAGAATTTGAAGCGATTACAACTGGCCCCAGAGGCGCTATTATTTTTGTTACAAGAACCAGTGCAAAGGTAAAGGCAATTTTTTCTATTGCGATTGGAACGGCCATTTTTGCAGCAGTAAGGCTTGAAGTGATTTTTAAGTCTTTTTTTTCTGATTCAAAGTTTAAATTGTTAAGATTTTTTATTTGATTTTTTATGCCAAGATATTCATTTTTTACAAGTGCAAAGTACAAAAATAAAACTGCGCACACAAAAGCTGAGGCACAAGTTCCCAAAGCGGCGCCCAGAACATCAAGTTTTAAAATGTAGATGAAAAGAAAATTGAAGGCAACGTCTAAAACGCACATCAAAATGTTTAAAATTGCTACAATTTTCATGCTTCCAACTGACTGAAGGGCTGCGCTTATTAAGTAGACAATTTGGAAAAAAGGTGTGCTTAGTGAAAAAATCAAAAAGTAAAGGAAGGCATCTTTGTGAATTTCTTTTTGCGCACCAAGCCACACCGGCAGTTTAAAACTTATTGACGAGGAAAGAGCGGTTAAAATTAGTGAAAAGGCGAAGCACACCAAAATTGACTGATTGAAGATTATTTTTGCAGCCTTTTTGTTCCCTGACCCAACTGACTGGGATATTTGCACAGAAAATCCTATTGCCAAAGAGGAAATAAGTCCGCCTAAAATCCAGGTGGAAGAAGCTACAAGTCCAATTGCCGCTGATTGCAGTTGCCCCAAATTTCCAACCATTGCGGCATCAATGTATTGCATTAAAATTGACGAAATTTGCGCAAAAATTCCCGGAAGACTCAATTTCCATACAAATTTAAGTTTTTCGCCAAAAGAAAAATCCGACTGTGTTTTTAAGAGGCGGGAAAGATCAAAATTTTCCATAGAGTTTAAATATACACAAAATTGGATTTTTTTGTTAAGTCGCGGAGTTTTTGTGGACTGATGGGATTTTTTGTTATGAAGAAATTTTCTGTATCAGCGGAAATTTTGTTAGTAACCGGGCGCGCGTGATGTCGAAGACGGTTTGTTAACTGATGGAATTTTTTTTTGTTGTGCAGGGATTTTTTTTGTACTTGGAGCGAATTTTTTTTCTCAAGTGTGCATCGCAGGCTTCGCTTATATTTTCAGGCAACGTGGCTCAACCATTGGGTCACGCGAGTTTGGCGTAACCACAGGTTGCGACAAACTTGCAGAGCAAGCGAAGCTTGCGGCTTTTTCTCGCGCACAGTGTGCGCTCGGCTGTAAAGTTTATTAGGAATCCGCTGTTCCGGCCTTCGCTTTTCGCTCATTCCGGCGCTTCGCGCCGGAACTCCGGGCCTCCATAGCGGGCTAGGCTCGGCTTGGATTGTGTGCTAAGAAAATAAATTCTTATCAAAAAGACCGCGCACACTTACAGATGGTGGTTTCGACAGGCTCAACCACCAGGCCCGCGTGTAATGTCGCAGATGGTTTGTTAACCGCCAGAATTTTTTGCCAAGAAGAAATCTTCTGTATCAGCGGAAATTTCGTTAGTAACCGCCAGAATTTCTTGTTAATAAAAAATTTTATCAGTAACCGGGCGCGCGTGTTTACTGATAGAATTTTCGGTTAAGAAAGGGGCTTTCTTTTCAACAATAAATTTCGGTGGTAACCAGCGCGCGCTGCGCTTGCAGAAAAATTTCTACTTAACAAACAAAATTTTTTTACCAGAAAAAGTCTTATGGTAACCCCGCGCGAGCGACTCGTACTTGTAGAAAAGCTTCTTCTTAAAAAATAAAATTTTCCGCGAAAAGAAAACGCTCATCTTAACCACTCGCGCAACAAAAGCGCGCGCTGCGCTTGCAGAAAAATTTCTACTTAACAAACAAAATTTTTTTACCAGAAAAAGTCTTATGGTAACCCCGCGCGAGCGACTCGTACTTGTAGAAAAGCTTCTTCTTAAAAAATAAAATTTTCCGCGAAAAGAAAACGCTCATCTTAACCACTCGCGCAACAAAAGCGCGCACTGCACTTGCAGTAAAATTTTTTGTTAAGAAGAAATTTTTTTAGTAACCAGGCCCGCGTGTAATGTCGCAGACATTCTCTTAACCAGAGAATTTTCTTGTTAACAAGGAATCTTCTTCTAAACAAAATCCTCCTTGTCAAACAAAAAATTCCCTCAGCACCCACAATCTCCTTCTAGCGAATCCTCAATATTCCCATTCAATTTTAGAAGCAGCGAGAGTAGCGTGTTTTTTTCTTCATCAGAAAAATTTTTATAGGCGGTTTCAAGGAGTTTTTTTGAAATTTCAGAAGTGATTTTGTTAAGTTTTTTGCCTTCTTCCGTTAGAAAAATCAGTTTTGAGCGACCGTCATTTTGGTTCGGTTCTACGCACACAAGTCCGCTGTTTTCAAGTTTTTTTATGAGTGCCGTAGTGGTGGATTTATTTCTGTTGATTTTTTTCGAAAGTTCCCCAAGAGTCAGTTTTTTTTCGCCATTTTCTTCATTTTGTGCAAGAAGATAAAGAATGTATCCGTGCGATGAAACAAATTGAAAATTTTCTGGCAGTCCCAAAACAGTAAAATCCGCGCTTAAAGTATGAATGTGCGAAATCAGTGTTAAAATTTCGGAAACGCTGTAATCCATAAAATCCTCAGGTTAAAAAAAATCTCTAGTAGGTCGAATTTCGAATTTATAGCAACCTGCGGTTGCTAACGAGTTTGTCGCAACCTTACGGTTACGTATGCCCACATTCGCGGGCAACACGAGTTTTCTTGCGAAAACT
>CAZXCR010000315.1:0-2774 GCA_964639315.1 uncultured Treponema sp.
AAATTTTTTCGTTAAGTGTCAGAATTTTTTCTTAACAAAAGGATTTTATCAGTAACCGGGCACGCCCCTGTAATGTCGAAAATTTTTTTGTTAACTGCCAGTTTTTTTTGTTAACAAAAGAATTTTTCCACCAACAAAAAAATCATATTCCTAACCACGCGCCTCAAAAAACTCGCGAAAGAATTATAAACAGCACAGTTCCGCCCAAAATGCTGACCATCGAATTTTTTGCGCTCAAGTGAAGAATGACCACCGCCACGCACGAAATTAAAAATGGCAGACCGTAAGGTTTTTCGCAAAACTGAACGTCTTTAAAGCAGTATACGGCCAAAACTGCAATAATCATCTGCGGAATGTATTTTTCAATAAATTTTATGATTGACGGAGGATTTTTTCTGCTGAACAAAACAAAGGGTAAAAGTCTTGTAAGCAAAATCACAAGTGCCGAAATAAAGACTGCAATTAAAACCTGTTTGTTGCTAAGTGCCATTTTTTCTCTCCAAAAAAAGATTTTTTAGGGTAATTTTACAAAAATTTCAGTCAGTTTTATCTGAATTATTTTTTGCTGCTTCAGATTTTTCTTCTTTATAAAAAGCCGGACCTCTTATCAAAAAAAGTGCCGTAAGTCCTGCAAGAATCGCAATCCACAAAATATTTGATGAAGAAATAAAACCTATTTTGTAAAGCACTACAGTTATTGCTCCACAAACAATTCCAGTTGTTGCAGAAAGTCTGTCTTTTGAAGATTTTATCTGTTCAATTAAAAGCACAATAAAAAGTGCCGTAAGTGCAAAATCAACTCCTTCAAGATACTGCGACAAATTGTATTTTTCTAAAATTTTGCAGGCAAGTGCGCCAATCACGCTTCCTAAAACCCAGTAAATTTGGTCAAAAAGCGAAATAAAAAAGTAAAGTTTTGATTTATTTATTCCCTGTGGAATTTTTATGTTTGAAACAAGTGCAAAAGTTTCGTCAGTAATAGAAAAAATCAGGTAAGGTTTGTAAAGCCCTGTTCCCTTGTATTTTTCAATAAGCACAAGTCCGTAAAAAAAATGTCTTATGCTCAAAAGAAATTGCGAAAGAACAATAACTGCAAGGCTCGCTCCTCCGGCAAAAAGTCCGATTGCAAAATACTGACCTGCGCCAGTGTACATAAAAATTCCCATCACCGCCGAAATCCACCACGGATAGCCCGCATTCACAGTCATAAGTCCAAAAGGAATTCCAATCGCAATGTAACCAAAAAAAATTGGCAGAGTAAGCTTTAGTGCTACAAAAAAAGTATTGTCTTTCATAAAAATTTTAGCCAGAAATTGATTAGAAAAAGTTCTAAAAACGCTGTCGATTATAATTTATGTAAAAATAATTGTTAAGATTTTAGTTGCAAGTTTTATTTATTTGTTGGAGCGAATCTGCCACAACCTGCGGTTGTTTCCCTAGTTTCGCTTGCGGCAAATTCGTTAGCAACAGCAGGTTGCTATAAACTCGGGAAGCAGTGGAAAGTTGCGGCACAGGCTCAACCACTCACGTCTTGTATTTTTCTACACTTTTTTTGTAACTTTCTGATTAAAACTAAAAATTCCCCTTGCTAAAAAATATCTTTAAAGATGACCTGAATAAAAAATTGTGGTATTATGCAGAAAAATTAAATCTTTTTGGGAGAAAAAAATGGTCGCGCTGATTGTTGGTATTATTTTAATTGCGTTTTGTGTATTTGCCTGTCTTCCTGCTGGAATTGGGCTTGCGTGGGGAACTGATATTGTAAATTTCTTAAAGGGCTGTGCTCCTGTTCTTGCGGCATTTGTTGGCCTTGTAGCAGTTTTTATTGGTTTTGCTGATATAAAAGACAAAAAAGAAGCTAAGAAAGAAGAAAAAGAAGCTAAAAAAATCAGCAGTTCAAAAGAAAACGCATAAATTTTCTTAGAAATTTTGCTTCAGAGCGTTCTAAATTCATTGACTAAAAGTCAGTAAATTTGATAGATTATTATACCCCGTATAATATACAAACAACTGCTCATTGTTTGTGTCGTTCAAAGTTTGATGCAAAGCAGAGAACGCTATTTTTATTTGAAGGTATATCTAAATGAAAACACTTTTTACAAAAGGAAATGATGTTAAAAATGACTGGTATGTTATTGACGCATCAGGAAAAACATTGGGCCGTGTAGCTGCTCTTGCTGCAAGCGTTCTTCGTGGCAAAAACAAGCCTACTTTCGAGCCAAATTCTCTCTGCGGTGATTTCGTTGTGATTATCAACGCGGAAAAAATTCAGGTTTCAGGAAAAAAGCCTGATGATATGATGTATCGCCACTACACTGGTTTTGTTCGCGGACTTCGTTCATATTCATTCAATGAACTTCTTGCAAAAAATCCAACAGAACCTCTTAGAAGAACAATTGTTGGAATGCTTCCTCACAACCGTCTTGGTCGTCAGATGGCAGGTAACTTGAAGATTTATGCCGGCAGTGAGCATCCTCATGCAGCGCAGAATCCAAAACCTCTTGAAGTGTAATTAGGAGTTTATCGTGGTTAAGAATATTGCAATCGGTACAGGTAGAAGAAAGTCAGCTGTTGCACGCGTTTTCTTGCGTGAAGGTTCTGGAAAAATTGTTGTAAACGGACAGGATATCAAGGATTACTTTAGAAGTGATGTTCAGGTTAACCTTGTAAACCAGCCTCTTTTGGTTACATCAAATGCAAATAAGTATGATATTTTAATTAACGTATGCGGTGGTGGACTTAACGGTCAGGCAGCGGCTTGTCTTCATGGACTT
>CAZXCR010000316.1:0-2763 GCA_964639315.1 uncultured Treponema sp.
ATAAAGATGGGAAGAAATTTGCTTTTTTTGTAAGAAATATTGCTGTTTATGTTTTTATAATCACGCTTTGATAACAATTTTCCCACCCAAAATAAAAAAAAAGGATACGGTAAGCCGGGTTCTGGTACAAAATTGTATGGTCATCTATCCACTGCATCTGTTTCCAAATGCATCCAGCAATCTACCCGCAGTATAAGCTCGGAACAACAAACTGCTGCCTGATTTTGCTCCAAATGAGGTTTGCTTATGCCATTTCTGTCTCCAAAAATGCGGTAGTCTCTTACACTGCCTTTTCACCCTTACCACAATTGCTTGCGGCGGTTATTTTCTGTAGCACTTTCTGTCAGAAAAATGGGTTATGCTAAAAATAGCAACTACCATCTTCTGCCCGGTGATTATCCGGCATTTTTTCCGAAGGAGCCCGGACTTTGCCTCACAGTATGACCTTATCATCAAAATCATACCGCGCGACCATGTATCCCAAAAAAATTTAACTAAGGGAACCTCTAAAAATTGCAACTTTTAAAGGCAACTTAAAAAAGCGATATTTTAAATCCCTACATTTCAAAGACTTAAAATTCGCAGGCATCTCTAAAAAAAACATCAAAAATGATTTTTTACAAAATGCCTTATTCATAATCTGAAGAATTCAAATCTGAAGAATCCATTTCTTCGTCTTCAAATTCTTTATCGTCAAGAAGATCTTCTTCGTCATCTTCACCAACAAGATTTCCAGAATCTGCAGTTGTATAAGCAGACTCATTATCAGCAGATTCTTCGTAGAACAAAATTCTACTGCAGTAAGGACAGAACAAAATATCCTCGCCCTTTCTAACTTCGTTTGCAAACTGTGCTGGAAGAATCATATTGCAGCCTTCACAAACGTTACTTCTTACGGCAACAATACCTTTTCTGTTTCTTTTGATGATTCTTTGGAATTTTATAAGAATTTGACTTTCAATACCGTTAGAAATCTCATCTTCCTGCTGTTTTAATTCTTCAAGTTTAGCATTGAATTCTTCCAAATTCTTTGACTGTGCGCTTTGTTTTTCACTTAATTCCTGCTCAAGCATATCAATGGTATCTTTTTTTTCTTCAAGAGCATCGTTAAGTTCAGATTCTTCTTTTTCTCTTTTCTGAAGATTTTTTCTGATAGAATTTTCCTGTTCCTGTGCATCAGAAATCTGCTTGTCAAGAATTTCAAATTCTCTGTGGGTAAGCTCGTTATCCATCTGTTTTTCGCTTTCCTCACGAAGCTTTGTAACAGAATCAAGAGAAGCTCTTAAATTCTCAACTTCGGCTTTTTTATCTTCATATTCAGTATTTTTTTGAATATATTCTTTTTTCATTCTATCAAGAAGATCAGTTTCCGTAACTAAACTTTTTGGCAATTCTTCAACTCTTGACTCAATATCGTATTTTTCAGCAAGAATATCCTGCAAATTCTTGAATTTCTCAAGTTTTTCTTTCATCTGCATCGCAAAAAACCTCTAATCTAATATCAAACTTTAAAAACTGTTTGCATAAAACAAAAAAATATTTTCTTGTAAATATACAAAATTTAAATATTTGTGTCTATATTGTGAAAAATCAGTTATAAAAATCCCTTTTAAAACTGATAAAACTGACGCTAAAAATTCTTTTGTAACTGCTGGCTCATTAAAATTCAAAATAAACCGGCATTTAATTTTTTATCAGCTGTCGATGTAATCTTTTAATCCTGAAGCCCGGCGTGGATGGCGAAGTCTTCTTAATGCCTTTGCTTCAATCTGACGGATTCGCTCTCTAGTTACATTAAAATAAAGTCCAACTTCTTCAAGCGTAAGGGAATATCCATCATCAAGACCAAATCTCATTTTTAGAACTTCCTGTTCGCGCTCTGGCAGGGTACTTAAAACTTCCTGTAAACGTTCTTGCAATAAAATATATGCAGTCTGATTTGCAGGATTTTCAACTTCCTTATCTTCAATAAAATCGCCAAGAGAACTATCTTCTTCCTCACCGATTGGAGTTTCAAGAGATATTGGTTCGCGAGCAACACTTTTTACCTGCTTAACTCTGGAAACAGGCCATGAAAGCTGTGCTGCAATTTCTTCGTCAGTTGGTTCTCTGCCAAATTTCTGAACAAGCTGCCTACTTTCCCTTACAACCTTGTTAATCTGCTCAATCATATGAACTGGAACACGAATTGTTCTTGCCTGATCAGAAATAGATCTTGTAATTGCCTGACGAATCCACCAAGTTGCATAAGTTGAGAATTTATAACCTTTACGGTATTCAAATTTTTCAACAGCCTTTATAAGACCAATATTTCCTTCCTGAATAAGATCGAAAAGCTGAAGTCCACGGTTTGTATATTTTTTTGCAATAGAAACAACAAGACGCAAGTTTGCATTTATAAGCCGATCTTTTGCCTTTTCAAGCTGAATTCTTCCGCGCTCAATTTCTCTCTTCATTTCAAGAATTTCGTCAACGGAATTTTCAAAATCATATTCCAAATCACGAAGTTTTCTTTCGATTTTTTGAATTTCTGTGTAATCAGTACGAATTTCGTCAGCGGTAAGACCAAGTTCTTTTTCAAGTTTTACGCTTTCCGTGTGAATTGCAAGCCGACGACCAATGCTTCTTAATCCAGCCGCATCAGCAATGCGAAGACGACGCATTCGTTTTTCCTGAACAAGATTATATTCTTCTATTTTCTTAGACGTATCTATGAATTTTGCACTAAAATTGTCAATTTCTTCAACTTGAATATCAACATTC
>CAZXCR010000317.1:0-2739 GCA_964639315.1 uncultured Treponema sp.
AAATTGCAATTTTTAGAGGTAACTTTAAAAAAGCGACATTTTAAGTCTTTATATTTCAAAGACTTAAAATTCGCAGGCATCTGGTAAAAAAGCATTGAAAATGATTTTTTACCAGATGCTCATTATTAAGTTGCCTTAAAAAAATAACTTATCTGCAAATCAAATTCTGACATTCAAGATAAAGTTCGCTTGTTTTTTTAACAATATCTTCAGGAATTGATTTAATGTTTGCATCACCTGCAAGATTATTCTGCTTAAGCCAGTCGCGCACAAACTGCTTGTCGTAGCTTGCTGGGCTTGTTCCAACTTTGTATTCTGCAAGATTCCAGAAGCGGCTTGAATCCGGAGTTAAAACTTCATCGCCTAAAACCAGTTCGCCGTTTTCATCAAGACCGAACTCAAATTTTGTGTCAGCAATAATAATTCCGTTTTTGTAGGCGTGCTCGTAGCATTTTTTGTAGATTGCAATGGCAGCGTCTTTAATTTTAGTTGCAAGTTCTTCGCCCAAATCATTTTTCATGTAATCAAAAGTAACGTTGATATCGTGACCTTCCGCAGCTTTTGTTGAAGGAGTTACAATCGGCTCGTCAAGTTTTTCTGCCTGCTCATATTTTTTATCAAAACTGTGACCAAGGAAAGCTTCGCCCTTTTTGTAAGCTTCGTACATTGAACCGAACATATATCCGCGAACAATAACTTCGTACGGAATCATCTTAAGTTTTTTTACAAGGATTGTGCGGCCTTCAAACTCAGGCTTCTGAAATTCAGCAGGCATATCTTTTAAATCAGAAGAAATCATATGGTTTTTTACAATGTCTTTTGTAAGATTAAACCAGTAATTTGAAAGAGCATTTAAAACCTTTCCTTTACCCGGAATCATTGTAGGCAAAATTACATCAAATGCACTGATTCTGTCTGTTGTAACAATAACCATGCGACCGTCTTCAAGATCGTAAACTTCACGAACTTTTCCACTGATAATTTTTTTCATTTTATTTTACACTCCTGTAATTTAAGCAAAGATAAAAGTTAATGTCATTTTTGGCAGCTAAAATTTTTAGCGTTCAGAATAATTTTTTTCAAGCCAGTTTTTGTATTCACCAGAAAGAATGTGACTAATCCAGTCATTATGCGAAAGATTCCACTTTACGGTAAGCAAAAGTCCCTGCTCAAAAGTCATTTTACGTTCCCAGCCAAGTTCTGTTTTAATTTTTGTGCAGTCGATTGCGTAACGCTTATCGTGACCAGGACGATCTTTTACATAAGTGATTGTATTTTTTACATCAGCTTCAGAAATATTCAGTTCTTTTGAAGTAAGTTCAATGATTTTGTTCAAAAGCTTAATGTTCTGCCACTCATTTTCTCCGCCAATATTATATTTTTCGCCAGACTTTCCGTCTTTTAAAATCTGCCACACAGCGCGGTTGTGATCTTCAACATAAATCCAGTCGCGAATATTGTCGCCCTTGCCGTAAACCGGAAGATTTTTTTTGCTCTTAATATTCAAAATCATCAGCGGAATAAGTTTCTCTGGAAACTGAAACGGTCCGTAATTATTCGTGCAGTTTGACAAAGTGATTGGCAGTCCGTAAGTATGAAAATACGCCATAACCAGATGATCGCTAGAAGCCTTACTTGCTGAATAAGGTGAGCGAGGGTCGTAAGGAGTTGTTTCTGTAAAATAGCCAGTTTCGCCCAACGAACCGTAAACTTCATCAGTTGAAATGTGATGAAAAAGCACATCACTGCGCGGATTATCCAAACTTACGTTCCAGTATTTACGCGCCACGTCGAGCAAAGTGTAAGTGCCGTTGATATTTGTTTTTACAAAAGCTTCTGGACCTAAAATTGAGCGGTCAACGTGACTTTCTGCAGCAAAATGAACTACGGTATCAATATCGTACTTGGCAAAAATGCGTTCAATCTGAGCCCTGTCGCAAATATCAACTTTTTCAAAAAAGTATCGCTTTCCGCCAAATTCTTTTTCAACATCGCACAAACTTTCTGCATTTCCGGCGTAAGTTAGGCAGTCAACATTTATAATATTTCCGCCAAAATCAGCATCTTCAAAAGCAGTTTCGCCGCTGGTGGATTTTCCGAACATATAGTGAATGAAATTCGAACCAATAAATCCGCAGCCGCCTGTAACCAAAACGTTCTTTAATTTGCGTTTAGAATCTGACATTTACTTTACCTCGAAATTTTTTGATTTTATAAAATCTTCAAGAGATTTTTTCCATGAAGGAAGTTTGATTTTTAGTGTTTTTTGAATTTTAGTTTTATCAAGAACGCTGTACGCAGGTCTTTTTGCCTTTACAGGATATTCGGCGGTGGTACAAGAATTTACGGCACATTCAAATTTTTTATCAATCCGACCATATTTTTTAAGGAACTTTTGAATTTGAAGGGCAAATTCAAACCAAGTAGTTTCGCCCTCGTCAGTAACATTAAAAATTCCGTATGGAATAAGTCGACCTTTCATCTCGCTTTCAATCAGTAAAATTATAACAGACGCCAGAGTGCTGCAGTTTGTAGGAGTGCCTTTTTGGTCAGCAACCACCTTAATACTTTCTTTTGATGACATAAGGCGCGCCATAGTGTAAACAAAATTTTTACCGTACCAGCCGTAAAGCCACGAAGTTCTAAGAATAAAGTAGCGCGCCATATAATTGCACACCTTATCTTCGCCTTCGCTTTTTGTAAGACCGTAAACTCCAGCAGGATTTTTAGCAGCATTTT
>CAZXCR010000318.1:0-2731 GCA_964639315.1 uncultured Treponema sp.
TTCGTCACTAAATTTTACTCCAGCCCGCTTTTCAAGAACCGCCGCAATTCTGCTTATCCTGCCAGAATCAATTTTGTCAGAATAAACTCTGTTTATAGAGGCTTTCGCTGGAACCGTAAGCGCCTGAATTTCTACAATAAAAACTCTGCTGCCTTCAAAAACCGGCACGTAAGAAATTCCCGCCGGTAAACTTCCAGTTCTTCTGGTAATAAAAAGCGTACTTGGATCCGTAACGCACTTTAATCCGGTTTCGTCCATTTGGAAAATTCCAAGTTCATCAACCGAACCGAATCTGTTTTTTAACGCCCTAAGAAAACGCACTTCATCAGAATTCCGCTCAAAACTCAAAACCGTATCAACCATATGCTCAAGACTTTTTGGTCCTGCAATAATTCCGTCTTTTGTAACATGCGCCGTCATAAAAAGAATGCTGTCCCGCTCTTTTACCCAACTGATAAGTTCATTTGCGCAATATTTTAACTGATTTACAGTTCCAGGAATTAAACCTGCCTGTGCAGAATAAACGGTTTGAATTGAATCTACAATCAGCATTGCTGGATTAAGACTGTCTAATGCGTCAAGAATGTCTTCGAGTCGCAAAGTACATAAAATTTCGAGCGAATCAACTTCAAGTTTCAGCCTAACAGCCCGCGCCTTTATTTGCGATGCCGATTCCTCTCCAGAAACATAAAGAATCTTGCACTTAGGATTTTGCTTTAAAAACGCAGCTGCACTTTGAATAAGCAGCGTTGATTTTCCTATTCCAGGTTCGCCACCTATTAAAGTTGCACTTCTTTTTGTTGCACCGCCGCCCAAAACTCTGTCAAATTCCGGGTTTCCAGTAGAAAATCTTCCTTCGTCCTGCAATTGAATCTTTGACATTGGAACGGGCTTTATTTTTACAGAAATATCATTTGTCGATAACGATGATGCAGCGTTTGGGTTAACAATGCATTCTTCGAGAGTGTTCCATTCGCCGCACTGAGGGCATCTTCCAAGCCAGCCAGGTTGCGTGTACGAGCAGTTTGAGCACTTGTACACAACGCTAAGTTTCTTTTTTGCCATGCCTAGAATATAGCGATTTTTTTAGTTGCCGGCAAACTTAATTTTTTCTTATTTGGAGCAAAATTTTTTTAGATAACGGCGCTTCCGCTGCTCACTCATTCCGTTCGGCCGCCGAAAAATCGGCGGCTTGCTTCGCAACAGCTCCAGTGCCGGCTAGGATTTTTTTTTCAAGATTTTAAAATTTTTTGTTAAGACAAAATTCAACTTTTGTTCAAAAATTCTATCAGTAACTCGTGCGCCCCCGGTGCTTGAACCTGTCGAAATCACCAGATACTAATGAATTTTTTGTGTGTTAAGACAAATTTCAATTTTTGTAACTAATCTCTAAGCGCCGATTAAACCTGTCAAAATCAAGCAGAAGCTTACACAAGAACCGAATATGTTTCCGCAAAAAGTCGCACGTAAGCTTTAATTTTACCCTGTCAGATTTTTTAAATTCATTGGAAAAGATAAAAAAAAATGCTAAGTTAAGGAAAGTCAATAAATAGCAAGAATTTGCTGTTTTCTTATAAAAATATTTTTTTAGAGGCTGTGATTATGTCAAATCAGGAAGAAAAAAAAGAATTGCCGCAGATGGCTTCAGAAAAACTGCCAAATATAGATAATGCCGTAGAAAGTATTCTTGAATCTTATAAAAAATACGGCGGAATAAATCTCGAAGAAGCTACAAATTTCCCAAATCGCGAAAATGTAATTCTTGTTCTTGATGACCTCCAAAGTATAATTTTCCCAGGTTACAGAAAGGCAGAATCCGTTGATATCCGCACGCTAAAATTTGTAACCGGCGAACGGGTAAATCGAATAACTTCACTTCTTACAAGGGAAATTCAAAAAGCACTTTGTTTTGTAAGACCAACAGCCCAAAAATCACATTGTATGAATCTTGCCCAAAATGCAGCGTTTTCTTTAATTCAGGAAATCCCCGAAATCCGCCGAAAAATCGGTCTTGACGTTCAGGCTGCGTACAGAGGCGATCCGGCTGCAAAATCAAATGAAGAAGTAATTATTTCTTATCCAGGACTTCAAGCCATTGTTATTTACAGAATTGCTCATTATTTAACAACAATTGGTGTTCCAGTAATTCCGCGCATAATGAGTGAATATGCTCACGGACATACAGGAATTGATATAAATCCGGGCGCAAAAATAGGCGAAAGTTTTTTTATTGACCACGGAACTGGAGTTGTAATAGGCGAGTCTTGCGAAATTGGAAATAATGTCAAACTGTACCAGGGAGTTACTTTAGGCGCATTGAGTGTAAAAAAAGAACTTATGAATAAAAAACGTCATCCTACAATCGAAGATGATGTTACAATTTACGCAAATGCAACGATTCTTGGCGGTGAAACTGTAATCGGACGTGGCTGTGTAATCGGTGGAAATACCTGGATAACAAAATCCGTTCCTGCTGGCACAACCGTAACGCAAACTTGTGCAGACTGATTTTTTTTTGCAGAAAGAAAATAAAACTTCTTACAGAAAAATTTATTTTCCTAACTGAAAATTCTTGGGAATTTTGTTCATAAAATTACTTTGATTATTGACAATAAAGTCTTATTTGTTTATATTTTCAAAACACATAATCTTATTTGGCGGATTATGCTCTTGTAGCTCAGTCGGTAGAGCACATCGTTGGTAACGATGAGGTCAGCGGTCCGATTCCGCT
>CAZXCR010000319.1:0-2720 GCA_964639315.1 uncultured Treponema sp.
TGTTAAGAAATTGATTTTTTCTTAACAAAAAGACCGCGAGTTTGTCGCTTGCGACTTTCCAGGATTTCATTCAAAATCTGCGATTTTGAACGGCTGCGCCGTCCTTCCAATTCGGCGTAGGCTTTTCTTAGTGCTTCCCTTTGCTCAGATGTCAATTGCAATTCTGGAACCGGAAGTCAACTTACTCGTAAACACCGATTTTGTATTTTTGTAAGGATTTTTAAAGTTCGAAATCTGCTGTTTTAGAACACACATATGTTCTTTTAGGAGAATTCTGTTTTTTTCGTTTTGTTCAAGAACCTGTTTTTGCAGATTATTTAAATCTTTTTGAATACTTTCAATCGGCACAGCATCTTTTGGATTATAGAAAGCGGCATTTGTTTTTGTGCAAAGCTCCTGCATAGGAACAATTACTTTTTGTAAAGAACCAATTCCTTTTACAATTTCAGTTTCAAGTTGACTGTGCGCTAAAATAGCGTCTGTGTCTTCAGCTTCAATTTTATTTTCCTGCAACTCAAGAACTTTTAAATATTCCCTAAATTTATTTCTCTGCTGCTCAAGAAGAGTTCTGAATCTTTTTAAAATTGCAACGCGTTCAGAAATTTCTTCCTGACTGAGTTCTTTTTCTGTAAGTTCCATATTTTCTCCTATTGATAAGAAATTTTGTGCCGTAAAGCAAAAAGTCTAACTCTGCGCCGATTGAACTTGTTGAAATCAAACATTAGTATCTACTGGTTTCGGCAAGTTCAATCACCGTGTAAAAAATCAGCAAAAAAATTATCCGTTTATGCTGATTCCCTGCTGTTCCCTTGGAGAATTTGCACCGGCTGAGGCAGCGGCAGTTCTCCACGAATCAAGAAGTTCTTTTAGCATTTTCAAAATATTTTCCATCTGCTTTTTATCGTGGCTGATTGTAATGTTCAAAAGTTCCTGATTAAACCAAACGTAAAGTGCCATAAGCGATTTTGATAATTTAAGCTTTTCTTTGTCCTGCTCAGAATTTCCTTCTTCCATATTTAAACTGCACTGAAGTTCAGAAATAATGTCAGTAACTTTTTGAATGTGCTTTCCAAAATCTTCAATATCTTTTGCTTCTATTTTGTTGCCGTCATTTACAAGATTTAAAGCTTTTTCCAAGTGCGAAACAGCGCCTTCGTAAAGCATAACAATAAGTTTTCCAGGACTCGCCGTTCTTACTCCCACCTGCTGATAAGCACCGTAAGGATTGTTGTATGCCATAAAATTCCTCCCATAAAAATCCGCGGAAAAAAATTTTTATAAAACCGCTTCATCTGTAAGTTTATCGGAACTAAAAAAATCAAAAATAAGTAAAAAATCATAAAAAAACTGCAAATTTCACTGGTAACTCGCGCGGCGTGTAATGTCGCAGACTTTTTGTAAACAAGAAAATTTTTTTGTTAAAAAATAAATTTTTTTGCTTAACAAAACACATAGCCAATCCTAGCCCCGATGGTAAGGGCGGCGAAGCCGTTCAAAACCGTAGGTTTTGAATGGAGATAGCACGAAGTGCGTACGTAACCCTGGACAGCGGGATTCCTACAAAAACTTCGGCACGTGGAACGTGGCGCGCTTGAGGAAGTCAAGTTCGCTCCAAATAAGTAAAAATTGCAGCAAATTTAAAAAAATGTTTTATATGTACGAAAGTGAAAAAAAAAGCTATATTTGAGCTATGAAGTTGTCAAATAAATTTACATTTTCAAGAATTTTGCTTTCACCGGTTATTTTCGTGATATATTACCTGCCAATTTGGTTCAATTCAAAGCCGGGAAGCGTACTTTCAATCGTTTCAGTTTGTTTAAGTTTTGTTTTGCTTGCATTTGCTGAATTTACAGATTTTCTTGATGGACATTTTGCCCGAAAAAATAACGAAGTCAGCGACTTTGGTAAAATGTTTGACCCATTTGCAGACGTTTTCCTTCACCTTTCAATGTTCGCAGCGTTCTGTTTTGCCGGATATATGCCAGTATTTTTGTACGTTTTGATTTTATACCGCGAATTCAGCCAGAATTTTTTAAGAATGGTGGCAGCAAAAAGCGGAACTGCAATCGCAGCAAGAAAAGGCGGCAAAATAAAAACCGTATTTTATGTAGCCTCGTGCTTCGTAACATTAATTGTAGAAAGTTTAAAACGCACAAATCTCGTCAGCGTGTGGAACATACCAGCGTCCACAATGGAAATCTTAAAGTACGTTTGCTACGGATTTTTTGCAGTCTGCGTAATTCTTTCGTACGCCTCATTCATCGATTATTTAAAAAATTTCGGAAGCCTCCTAAAAGAGCAGTCAAAATAAATTTTTTGTTTTTTTCTTTTGGAGCGAATTCAACTTCAAAAGAAAAATTCATTTTTTCGCGCAAATCGCGCTCTGCAGGAAATTTTATTACAAAACCGGCTTTCCAAGCTTCCGGCATTCGCCTCCATTCTTCCGCAGTAAACTGCTCCAGAACGCTTCGCGGCTTTACAATCCGGGCTAGGTTTTGCTAATAGGTTCGGCACGACAATTTTTTTTGTAACAAAAGAGTTTACTATAAGAGAAAAATTTCATTGGTAACCCGGCGCAATAAAATCTGAGCGAAAATAAATTCTTATCAAAAAGACTGCGAGTTTGTCGCACGCGACAAACTCGTTAGCAAGCGTAAGCTTGCGACTTTCCGCGGTTGCGGCATTCGCCTCCATTCTTCCGCTTGCGCTCCAGAACGCGC
>CAZXCR010000320.1:0-2718 GCA_964639315.1 uncultured Treponema sp.
AAAATATTAGAGGTAAGAAAATGGATCTAAAGGCTCTTTACCAGGAAATTTTAAATGAACATAACTTAAATCCGAGTCATAAAGGAATTACAGAAAATGCGACCGTTACTTTGCACGGTGTAAATCCAAGTTGCGGCGACAATATTTATCTTCAGCTCAAAATTGACGAAAACGGAATTATTACTGAAGGCAGTTTTAGTGGTTCCGGTTGCGCAATTTCTCAAGCAAGTGTTGATATGATGCTTGACGACATTATTGGAAAGCCAAAAGATGAAGCGCTTTCTCTTTCAAATCTTTTTACTGATATGATTCAGGGAAAGGAAGACGACGATTCTAAACTGGAAGCGCTCGACGAGGCTGCAAGTTTAAAAAATATCAGAATAATGCCGGCTCGTGTAAAATGCGCTCTTTTAGGCTGGCGCACAATGGAAGATATGCTTTCGCACAATAAAACTGAAGCTACTGGAAATGTTGAGCACTGTTCTTCTGCTTCGTGTGAAGAAAAAAAATAAAATCAGGTGAACAAAATGAATAGTTGCGTAAAAGTATTTTTAAAACCAAAAGAAGATAAAGAAATTCAGCAGGGATTTCCGTGGGTTTATGACAACGAAATTTCTTCTGTAAAGTGGACTGCCGACGATGGAAGCGGAATAAAAACTACTTCGCTCGAAGATGCAAAAGTAAAAGACGGAAGCGTTGTGGAACTTTACACAAATGCCGGCGGATTTTTAGCGAGTGCCGTAATTAACAAAAAGTCTAAAATCACTTTAAGAATTATAGGATATGAGCACGCAGATAAAATTCTCTTAGATACAAAGTCTTTTTTTCTGAAAAAAATTCTTGATGCTGCAAATTTGCGCCGTATAAATTTTAAGGAAACGGATTCTTACAGAGTTGTTTTTGGCGAGGCGGATTTTATTCCCGGACTGATAGTGGAACGTTATGTTTCAAACGGAAATATTTATCTTGTTGTTCAGTTTTTGGCTCTTGCCTGCGAAACTTTTAGAAAAGAAATTCTTTCTGCTTTAGAGTCAGTTTTGAAGCCTGATTTTATTTATGAACGAAGCGATGCTGCTGTGCGCGAAAAAGAAGGTCTTGAAGAAAAATCTGGCTGGATTGGCAAAATTGGAAATGAACTTATTACAATAACTGAAAATGAGGTAAAACTCGAAGTTGACATTGCGCGTGGTCAAAAAACAGGATATTTCCTTGATCAGAAATTTAATCGTGAAAGAATAAAAAATTTTGTTCACGGAAAAAAAGTTCTTGATGCCTTTTCGCACACTGGCGCTTTCGGCTTGAATGCAGTAAAAGGTGGCGCTCGCGAAGTTATAAGCGTTGATATAAGCGAAGAAGCCGTTGATATGATAACTAGAAATATTGAACTCAACCATGCTGAAAAAAATATGACTTCTCTTTGCAAGGATGTTTTTGACCTGCTTAAAGAATACGAAAGTTCTGGCGAAAATTTGATGTGATTATTCTTGATCCTCCAGCTTTTACAAAATCTGCAAAGTCAATCGAAAAAGCGTATTCTGGTTACAAAGAAATAAATCTTAGGGCAATGCGGCTTTTAAATGAAGGCGGAATTTTAATCAGTTGCTCGTGCTCTCATTATTTTGACGAAAATACTTTTTATTCAATGTTGATGCACGCTGCAAAAGACAGTCACAAGAAACTTCAGGTGCTTGAAAAACGTGGTGCCGCCTGCGATCATCCGGTTCTTTTGGGCTATCCAAAAAGTGAATATTTAAAGTGCGCAATCTGCAGAATTTGTTAAAAATCAAAAATTAAAATGTCTGAAAATAAATTCAACTGTATAGTTTTGCTAGGTCCCACCGCCGTTGGAAAAACTTCTTTGGGAGTAAAGCTTGCTTCTCATTTTGGCTGGGAAATTATTTCTGCGGATTCGAGGCAGGTTTACAAGGGACTTGATTTGGGCAGCGGAAAAGATTTATGCGATTATACACTGATTAAAAAAAATTCTGACGGAAGCGAAACTGAAGAAAAAATTCCCTATCATTTGATTGATATTGCAACGCTTGACGAAGAATATAACTGCTATCATTTTCAAAGTGATTTTTATTCTCTTTTTAATGAATTTGAAAGTCAGAAAAAAATGGCTTTTGTTGTTGGCGGTACAGGAATGTATGTAGATTCGATTGTACGCGGCTACGATTTTATGCCTGTTGAAGAAAATAAAAAACTTCGTTCTGAACTTGAAAAAAAATCTCTTGAGGAACTTGACGAAATTCTTTTGAAACTAAAGCCAAATCTTCATAACAAAAGTGATCTTCTGCTTCGAGAGCGGGTGGTGCGGGCAATAGAAATTGAACTTTATATGCAAAGTCCAGAATGTGCTGAAGAAAGAAAAAAGCAACCTGCTCGTCCAAAAATAAATTCTTTTGTTATTGGAACAAGTTTAGACCGGGAAGTTTTGCGACAGAATATAAAAATCCGCCTTGAGCAAAGAATGAAAGACGGTATGCTTGAGGAAGTTGAAAATTTGCATAAGTCAGGGTATTCGTGGGAAAGACTCGAAAAACTTGGGCTTGAATACAGATATTTGAGTTTGTATCTTGAAGGAAAAATCAGCAGCAAGGACGAAATGCTTTCTTCTCTTTACCATGCAATTACTCAGTTTGCAAAAAGACAGGAAACCTGGTTCCGCGGAATGGAAAAAAAGGGTGTAAAAATTCACTGGCTTACAAAAGAAAA
>CAZXCR010000321.1:0-2682 GCA_964639315.1 uncultured Treponema sp.
CGTGTTATGAAAAAGTCATTTCGCAAATGAAAACGCATTTCGTAACCAATACAGGAGAAATCATGAAAGGTTATATTCATCAGTTTGAAAGCTTCGGCTGCGTTGACGGACCGGGCTCAAGATTTATTGTATTTTTAAGTGGCTGCCCAATGCGCTGTCTTTTCTGCCACAATCCAGACACATGGGATATGCAGAGCGGCAAAGTGTACGAAGCAAGTGACGTATTAAACGAAGCCCTAAGCTGCCGTTCCTACTGGGGAAAAAAGGGCGGAATCACAGTTTCTGGCGGTGAACCCTTAATGCAGCTTGATTTTTTAACGGAACTTTTTACTCTGGCAAAAAAAGAAAATATAAACACTTGCATAGACACCTCTGGCGCACCGTTTACAAAAGAAGGCGCTTGGTTTGAAAAATTCCAAAAACTTATGCAGGTAACAGACCTTCTTCTAATGGACATAAAGCACATAAACGAAGAAGAGCACATAAAACTCACCGGTCATACTGGCAAAAATATAATGGAAATGTTCCGCTATCTGGACGAAACTTCAAAGCCAATCTGGATTCGTCACGTTTTAACGCCCGGCATTACGGATAACGACGCATACCTTACGCAAACCCGCGATTTTATCCGCACCCTGCACAATGTTAAGCGCGTAGAAATCCTTCCGTACCACAGTCTTGGCGCCGCAAAGTACAAGGATTTGGGCATTGACTATCCGCTCAAAGACACGCCGTCTCCAAGTGCCGAACGTATTGAAAATGCAAAGAAAATTCTTGAATGTGAAAAATATACTGGCTGGAAAGATTAATTTTTTCTGGAGCAAATTTTTTTTCTTACGACCGGGCTTTCAGGGCTCCGCTAACCGCTCCGGTATTTTTGCATTTGCAAAAATACCTGCCTAAAGGCAGCCCTTACAGTCCGGGCTAAGTTTTTTTTACCGCCTAAAATTTCTTTTCTTTTTGAAAAAATCCCCTGTCGTTTTTTTTAAATTTATGTAAAAAAGCGCTTTTTTTTACGTAAATTTTTAATTTTTTTTTAGAAAATTTTAAGAAAAAACAAAGTAATTCTATATAATACAAGAAAATACAATCTTGACAAATTTTATAATTTTGTCAAAAAAAATATTTTTACCCAAAAACGAGCGTAAATCTTTATAATATAATAAAATAATTTGTATTTCCTAGTTTTTCTATCGGAATTTATGAATATTGACAAAACGAAAATTTCGATTTATTGTTTTTTTGTAGTCAAAAAATTTTTTGGTTACAAAAGAGGCAAAAGATAAAAAGTTTTATCTTTGCAAGTTTGCGTCGCAAACTTTCAAAAATCTTTGTTGTTTTCATTTTTATGAAGGCAGCATAAAAAAAAAGTCTGTGTGGCTTCAGGCTTTTACTAGGAGCATCTTTTATGAAAAAGACGTTAAAGGCTTTTGCTGTAACTGCAGCATTCTTGGCAGCTGGCGCTTGCGCTTTTGCTGAAACATCAGTAAACGCATACAACAAACTTAGTTCTGATTTAGTAAAAATCGACATGACTGAAGATGGAACAACCACTTCCTTCCCTGGCGTAAAAAACCGCATCTATGCAGAAGTTCTTTCTGACAGAGTAGATGCAATGGTTAAGGGTGATCTTATTTTCAGTATTGAAGATGCCGTTAACTCAGATCTTAAAGAGTATAATTACTTAAAAATGGATCTTGAACTTGCTGACTGGTATGTAGAAGTTCGCCCAATCGATATGTTAACAATCGGCTTACACGACGGTATTACAACTCCAGGTTCTTATCTTCCAGTTTATGATGATAACTTAAGTTCTGGTAACATGGGTTCAGACTTTTCACTTTGCCTTCGCCCTATAAAAGGTTTGCGCATTGCAGGAAGCCTTGATCTTGAAGCAGACTTCGGAAAAGAAGGTTCTACACCTGCATTTAACTTTGGTGCAGATTATGTTCTTGATGACATTGGTTCATTTGGTGTAATCGTACGCGATGTTGCAGCAACTGAAGATGACAAATGGGACGGAACACTTGGTGTATATGCAGGACTTTCTTGCCTTAAAGATGTAGGATTTGATTTTGTAAACGTTGGTTTTGCTCTTAATGCTGCTGCTGATACAGGAGTAGGTGGAAACCTTCTTTCAATCGGTTATTCTTATTCAAACAAATCATTCAACCTTTCTGGTGATTTTGTTACAAACTTTGAAGCAAAAGATATTGATGTTTACCTCGCACTCTGCCCTAACTACAAAATTAATTCAAACTTCCGCACAGGTTTAAGCTTTGCTGTAGTTGGTTCTTATGTAGAAAATTCAGCTGCAATTCTTGATTTCTATCCTTATGTTGACTATGTTAACGGTTCACACAAAATTGAAACAGGTGTACGCTTCAACGTTAACACAAGCGGAGAAACTGTAATTAGCTTCCCTACATACTGGAAATACACATTCTAAGTTAAAGCCTAATTTAATTTAGATTTTGTAAGAAAAGCCGGTTTGATTTTTTTCAAGCTGGCTTTTTTTTTGTTTTAAATTTTTTTGTTAAGAAGAGGATTTTTACTAAAGCGAAAATTTTGTCAGTAACAGCCGGAACGCAAAAAAAATCCCTATTAATGTAAAAAGATTTGCTCCAAGTAGGTAAAACTTGCAACAAACTCAAATTTTAAATCTTTTGGTTAAGGGACTTC
>CAZXCR010000322.1:0-2681 GCA_964639315.1 uncultured Treponema sp.
AATTCTGTTGGTAACCACGTGCAACTTTTGTTAACAAAAAAATTCTGTTGGTAACACACGCAACTTTTGTTAAGTATAGATTTTTTCTTAACTGGAAAATTCTATCAGCAAACCCGCACAGAATAAAAAAGACAAAAAGAGGTTTTTATGAAATTACACAAAGAAAACTTAAAAAAATACATTTTAACTTTTGTTTTTTCACTTTTGAGTTTTATGGTTTTTGCAGAAGATTCAGAAAATGAACCTGAAGCAGATTTTTCTGAAAGTCAGATTATTTTGCCAGAAGTTACAAGCTCTGCAGACGGCGAATCTATGATTGCTGGAAAAGATGCCGTGCTTGATTTTTCAAATGTGCTTCCTTCGTCTGAAGAAATTTCTTCTTCGCTGCCGGTTTTGCCTTATTCTCCGGTGGTTCAGGAAGAGCAAAGTTCAGCTTCTTCACAAAACGAAGAAGTCTCTCAAAAGTCAGTTTACATTGAAGGACTTTTAGGCGGCGGCTACCCTGGATATTTTACAGGCGATTTTTCAGTTTACAAAAATTCCGGCGATTCACCATTTTTGCTTAAGTTTATGCACGAAAGCGTTTATGGTTACGCGCAAAATCTTCCTGCAGACGGTTATTTTGACAGCACCACAGTTCTGCACGGCGAAAAAAAATTTACTGCCGGCACTTTCAACTTTAAATTCGATGCGGATTACGACACTTCTTGCTATGGGCTTCAGTCCAAAAGTGACGCATTTTTTGATTTGAACACGCAAACAATTTCTTCATCAGACTACGCGCTTTGGCAACTTCCGCATAATTTTGCTTTAAAACTGAATTTTAACGGCGAATATTACACTCGCTACGGTGGAAAAATTCTAAATTCTGTTTCTTCACTAAAAGCGCAGGAAAGCAAGGCTGATGTGCTGACTTTGAATCCGTCTTTTAGCGCAATGTGGCGCAACGATTTTTTACATTTTGACCTAAGTTCTGCTTATAATTTTGAAGGTTTTTTAAGCCCAGTTGAATTTTCTGAAGAGAACGAAAGTCCGCAAACTGCAAAAATTCATCGCGGAGAATTTGATTTTACAGGTGGATTTGTTTACAACAACGAGGAAAATTTTACTCATATTGATTTAAGTGTTTTGGGCGGAATTGTGATTGGAAATGAAATTGGCGAAACTCTGCCAGTAATTCCGCGTGCCTTACTGAACTTTGTTTACGAAGGAAAATACGGCGCTGCTTCAAGAAGTTTTAATTTAAATATTTCAGGCGGACTTGATTCTTACCTTGAAAATTTTTCTGCATTAGAAAAGGCGTTTAAGTTTACAAGTCAGTCTTATCTTCCAAGCGAAACTTCGGTTTGGTTTGCAAGTATTGATTCAAGTTTCCCAATCGCTTCTTCATTTACCTTCGATTTTGCAGGCGAGATTAAAAAGCCTTTGTGGGGCAACGGACTTTGGGAAGCTTCATATTCTGATGCTTTAACCAGCGGACTTTATTCACTTTATCAGTACGAGGATTATCTTTTTGGCACTCAGATTGGAATTTCTTATTTGTGGAACATTCTTAACATTTCGCTAAATTACAAGTCAAATTGGCTGCACGTTCCGTCAAACGAATGTCCGCACCTTGTAAATTTGAATTTTTCTTATGATTCAGATGATGGAACTTACGGATTCAGTTTAGATATTGCAGAAGGCTTAGGCGGACTTGACTACATTCCAGTTATAAATGCGCTTACTTACTATCGGCTAAAAAATTCAATCAGACTTGCGCTCGAAGTTAATGATGCTGTAAAACTTTTTTCCGGCACAAATCGAATGTGGGCTTCTTCAGCATACGAGCAGAGCAGCGGCAATGTAACTTTTCTTATAAAGTTCTTTTTTTAAATGATGGGGTAAATTTTGAGTTTGCTTGCAAGTTTTATTTATTTGGAGCGAATCTTTTTAGATTTTAGGAAAAATTTTTTGCGTTCCGGCTGAAAATTTTTTTAGAAAACCCGCTTTTCGCGGTTTCATTCAAAACCTACGGTTTTGAACGCTGCGCGCCGCTACAATCGGGGCTAGGTTTTCCTAGCTACATTTTTGTTAAACAAGAAATTTCATCTGTAACTCGCGTAGAATCTGCGAAAGCTCATTCACTTATAATGTAACGTGCAGCTTAACTTCAAAATGTCTGCGTTGCAAACTTTGCTGTAAAACTGTACATTTTTGACTTTAGAAAAAGCATACCAGATGTCCTTTGTGGGACTTTTTACGGGGGAAAATATGTGGAATATTTTAAAAAGTGGCGGACCTTTAATGATAGTAATTTGTCTGCTTGGTCTTATGGCGATTTTTATTATTGCTGAAAGAATTTACTATTATTGCAGCGTAAAAAAACGCGATTCTAAACTGATGAAAACGGTTCTTACGGATTTAAGTCGCGGAGATTTCAGTTCAGTAGAATCAGCGTGCGTTCTTGCAGATACTCCTTGTGCCCAGGTTATAAAAACTGCGGTTGGCAACAGAAATCTTGATGAAGCTCATTTAAAAGAAATTGTGCAAACAAAAATGGACGGCGTTGTTCCTCAGCTTGAGCATTTACTTACGGCGCTTACAACCATTGCAAATATTTCAACTCTTTTAGGACTTTTGGGAACTGTAACTGGAAACATAAAAGCTTTTGGTGTTTTAGGAAACGGCGGTTCTATGGG
>CAZXCR010000323.1:0-2658 GCA_964639315.1 uncultured Treponema sp.
TAAGCCATTGCATATTCTTCTTCGTGGCTTAGTGAAAGATGAATTTTTGCATTTTTTCCAGCAGTTTTATAAAAAAAATCCAGCGCATTTCCTTTCAAAAGCAAAAGCGGTCTTCCAGACTTTTCTTTTTTTACATAAATTTCCTTGAGTTTAAAAGGAGCAAGTCCAGTTCCAAGCGCCTTAGAAAATGCTTCCTTTGCAGCAAAACGCACCGCATAATGTTCAAGCAGAATTTTTGGTTCAGTACATTTTTTATCAAGAAATTCTTCGCTTGCAAAATAACGCTCTATAAAACCGCCGGAGTTTACAAGTCTTTTAAAACGCGAAATTTTTACGATATCACAGCCAATCCCAAAAATCATATTAAGTTCGCGCCGTTTTTGTTAAGTAAGAAAAAGAATTTTCTTTTCTTTCGCTCAAGTTCTGCTCTGAATCAGATTCTTTTACGCCAGATTCTATTTCTTCAGCTTCCACGCTGTTTTTCTTAGTATCTTCAGTTGCAGTGCCCTGCGGAATTTCGTCATAAACATGCTTTACAGCCGTAATTTTTATTTTTTCAGGCGACAAGGAAACTAAGGAAAGTCCGCTTGGAATTTTTAAATTAACTTCAAGTTCCCACTCGCCTTCATCGTTTACAAAAGAACAGTCAGCAAAGGCAGTAATCTGCTCAGAAGTGATTTTTTCTAAATCGAGCACTTTTCCTTCAAGTTCCAAATCCACGGTTTGAAGTGGACTCGTAATTTCAATATCGGCAAAAAGATTTTCGTAGGAAACAGGAATTCCTGTAAATTTTAAAGTCTCCATTTCCGGCTGAATTTCAATATTAACTTCACAAATTTTAGAATCCAAAAGCGTAAGAAGGGAATTTGTGTTTACAATTCCAACCGAAGTATTCAGATTCGTTGAAGCGCCCTCTACGCTGATTGCGTTTGTGTAAATGGAATCGAGTTTTTTAATCATAGATTCAGGGCCCGAAACCGTAACCACAGAAGGATTTACGCTGGAACTTTTTATTTCGTAGCCATGCGACGGATTTCCTGAAATTGAAGGCTTTATTTGAACTGCCCCCACAACTTTTTTTTCAAGATTTACAGAAATTCTTTCAGGACTGATTTTTATTTCTATAGGCTCCATCAAAGCTGCTCTTTCGCTAAGTTCCAGAATTACAGGTGCGCTGTACAGTCCTTCTTCAGTTTGAGACGTAAGGTCAATACTCAAATTAAAATCATTTTCAGAAAGTGCCGAAATTTGCTCGTTAAGCCCGCGAACCTTAAGCTTTACATAACGTTTTCTTCCAAGTTCACCAGTTTGAATCAACATTCCCTGATTTTTTATTTCTACAGGAACCGTAAAACTTTTTCTATCAAAACTTGCCATCTGGTGAAAAAAATAAATAAAAAGTGCAATCACAAAACAGATTACAAGAGGAAGCCAGTTTTTAGATAATTTTTCAAGAAATTGCTTTGTGTTCATCAATTGTATCCTCTATTTTTCTTTCGTTAGGCGTGATGTAAAGTTCTTCTTCAAGAATATTTGTAATCTGGTCAATACTCAAATCATAATGAAGTTTTGAATCGTATGCCAAAGAAAATGCGCCGGTTTCCTCGCTCACCACAAGAACTACTGCGTCGCTCACTTCGCTAAGTCCCAAAGCGGCTCTGTGCCTGGTTCCAAAAGTTTTTCGAATGTCGTACTGCTGACTTAACGGAAGAAAACAACCCGCCGAAAGAAGTTTGCCGGCTTTTACAAAACAAGCGCCGTCGTGTAAAGGAGTGTCGTGACCAAAAATTGTTACAAGAAGATTTGAAGTAAGGTCAGCATTTATCATTGTGCCGGTTTTCATAATGTCGTCCATTTTTGTTTGCCGTAGAAAAACCACCAGCATTCCGCGCTTTTGCTGAGAAAGCACCTGTGCCGCAATTATAACCTGATCTACATAAGTGTGCTTCGTGTGTCTGCCAGCGGTAAACCAGTCAGTCTGCCCTAGCTTTAAAAAAATCTTTCTTAATTCCGGCTGAAACACAATCGCTGCAGCAACAATAAGACCCGGCGCAATCAAATTAAAAATCCATTCCATTGTGCGTAAATCAAGAAGATAAACCACCACGTAGGCAACTCCTACAATAATGGCAGCTTTTACCAACTGCATAGCATTAGTTTTTGAAATGATTTGATACGCTTCAAACAAAAAAAATGTAATAAGTCCCACATCCAGAACAGGACGAATGTAATCGTAGATTTTTAAAAATACACTTAAAGGATCCAACTTTTTACCTCAGAGCAAAGAGAACTGTCTGAAAACGATTTTAGCACGCTAAGACTGTCAACGCAAGAAGCCACATCGTGAACTCTAAGCAAAGAAGCGCCCTTTAACACGCTAAGTAAATTTGCAGTAAGAGTACCAGCTTCACGATTTTCAACAGAGCGGCCAGTCATTTCGCCAATGCAAGATTTTCTAGAAAGTGCCATCAAAACAGGAAATTTTCCGCCCAAAAGTTCTCCGCATCTTGAAATAAGAATTTTATTAGCCTCAAGATTTTTTCCAAATCCAATTCCAGGGTCAATAATTATTTTATTTTCAGAAATTCCCGCATCCAGAGCCGCCCTTACCCTCGAAGCAAGATAAGAATCAACTTCATTAAAAACATTTTTGTATTC
>CAZXCR010000324.1:0-2658 GCA_964639315.1 uncultured Treponema sp.
TATGGATTACAGAATTGAGCACGATTCAATGGGCGAAGTAAAGGTTCCTAGCGATAAACTGTGGGGAGCACAAACTGAACGCAGCCACGAAAATTTTGAAATCGGTGTTGGGCTTGAAACTATGCCGCGCGAAATTACAAAGGCTTTTGGTTATTTAAAAAAGGCTGCAGCACTTGCAAACAATGCACTAAAGCCTGAAAAAATGACAGCTGAAAAACTTAACGCAATCAGTAAGGCATGTGACGAAGTTATAAGTGGGCAGTTAAATGACAACTTTCCGCTTGTAGTATGGCAGACTGGTAGCGGAACTCAGAGCAATATGAATGCAAACGAGGTTATTGCAAACCGAGCAAATCAGATTGCAGGTAAAAAACTTTGTCACCCGAATGATGACATCAATATGAGTCAGTCATCGAATGATACATTTCCTACAGCATTGCATATCAGTGCAGTTGTTGAAATTGAAGACAAACTTTTGCCGGCCGTAAATGTTTTAATCGAAACTTTCAAAAAGCTTGAAAAAGAAAATGAAGGAATTGTTAAGTCGGGAAGAACTCACCTTCAGGATGCAGTGCCGATTTCTTTTAGTCAGGAAATTTCGGGCTGGAGAACAAGTCTTGAGCGCGATGTTGAAATGCTAAAATCAAGTCTTGTGTACCTTAAACAGCTTGCATTAGGCGGAACTGCGGTAGGAACTGGTCTTAACGCACCAAAGGGATTTGATGAAAAAGTTGCCCAGGAAGTTTCAAAGCTTACCGGAAAAGACTTTATAACTGCCCCTAATAAATTCCACGCACTTACTTCAAAAGATGAACTTGTGTTTGCACACGGAGCCGTAAAAGCTTTGGCTTGCGACATGATGAAAATTGCAAATGATGTTCGCTGGCTTGCTTCAGGCCCGCGCGATGGTCTTGGCGAAATTCACATTCCGGAAAATGAACCAGGTTCTTCAATCATGCCTGGAAAAGTAAACCCTACTCAGTGTGAACAAGTTACGATGGTTGCAGTTCAGGTTATGGGAAATGACAGTGCAATCGGTTTTGCTGCAAGTCAGGGAAATTTTGAGCTTAACGTATTTATGCCGGTTATTGCATACAACTTTATTCAGTCGTGCCGCCTTTTAGCAGAAAGCATTTTAAGTTTCAATAAAAACTGCGCTGTTGGAATCACTGCAAATAAGGAAAAGATGCATTACAACCTGTACAATTCGCTCATGCTTGTAACGGCACTTAACCCTTATATCGGATATGAAAACGCTGCCAAAACTTCACACCTGGCATACGAAAAAAATATTTCGCTTAAAGAAGCCTGTGTTTCATTGGGCTTTTTAACGGCCGAAAAATTTGACGAAGTATTCCATCCTGAAGAAATGGCTGGAGTAAAACTAAAATAAATAAATTCGAGGGCTGAACATTTCGCTTAGTGGTAAGGAGAATGAGCGGAATGTTCTGTAACATTTTAAATTTTGTGGCTGTGTATTATATACTTCCGTATACACACGTATAAAGATGAGGATGTAAAAACGATGGAAAACATCACCTATTCTTACTTCCCGGGATGTACGCTAAAAAACAAGGCTCAGGCTCTTGATAAATACGCGCGTGCATCTGCAGAAGTCCTAGGGTTCACTCTTCAGGAAATTCCAGACTGGCAGTGCTGCGGAGGAGAATATCCTCTGGGAACAAATGAAATTGCTTCAAAGCTTTCTTCAGTTCGTGCCCTTGCAGCTTCCCGTGATTCAAATCAGGAACTGGTTACCCTCTGTTCAGCATGTTATAACGTTCTGAAACAGGTTAACCACGACATGCAGACAAACGAAGAAACTGTACAGAAAGTGAACAATTATCTTGCTCAGGATAAAATTGAGTATCATGGTGAAGCAAAAGTAGTTCACTATCTTGAAATACTCAGAGATGTAGTGGGCTGGGACAACGTAAAAAAAGCAGTAAAAAATCCGTTTACCGGTAAAAAAATCGGTGCATACTACGGATGCCTTTTGTTGCGTCCTGGAAAAGTACTTCAGTTAGACGATCCTGAAAATCCTAAACTTTTAGAAGACTTTATTAAAGCTATCGGTGGAACTCCGGTAATTTACTCTCAGAGAAATGAATGCTGCGGTGCATACACAATGTTTGAAGACGAAAACATTCCAAAAACCCGCGCACAGAAAATTCTTTCAAATGCAGAGGATATGGGAGCTGATTTCTTAGTAACTTCCTGTCCTTTGTGCCGTTACAACCTTATCAAAAATAAGGGTGATTCAAAACTTGACGTTATTTACTTTACTGAACTCCTTGCAGAAGCTCTCGGTGTAAAAACATCTGATTCAGCAGAATCTGAGGAGGTAAAATAATGCTGCCAAATGAAATTGAACTAATCAAAGAAGAAATTCTGATGAAAAGCGGCGTAAATCCAAAGAAATGTATGGTTTGCGGAAAATGCTCAGGCACTTGCCCTAACTATGATTCAATGGAATACCACCCGCATCAGTTTGTTCAGATGGTTGAAAATGGCGAAGTAGAAAAACTTTTTGCTTCTAAGTCAATTTATGCCTGCTTAAGCTGTTTTGCTTGTCTTGAACGATGTCCTCGTCAGGTTGAACCTACAAAACTTATTGATGCAGTACGTCAGGTAATTGAAGGCACCCGCGGTCCTCAT
>CAZXCR010000325.1:0-2655 GCA_964639315.1 uncultured Treponema sp.
TTGCATGGTGATTTTAAAAGATGCACCGCACGCCGAACTTGCAAATGAATTTATAAATTTTATTCACAGACCTGAAAATTACGCGATTTTTATAGATCAGTTTGGCTACCCTTGCATTGTAAACCAGGAAGCGCTTGAGTACGTAACACAAAAATCTATGTACGATCCTTCGCAGGCGTTTACTTGCACACTTAAAAAAGATTTGGGCGCTGATTTAGACAAGTACCACGAGCGGTGGGAAAAAATCAGATTTTCAAACTAAAAAAGGCAGCTGTAAAAAAATCCTCTAGGAATTGCGGTTCGTGTTGCGGTTCTTAGAGGATTTTTAAATTTTTTGGAGCAAACTTTTTTCTTCAAGCACGGCACGCAGGCAAAGCCTACGTACCGAATTTTATTAGGAAGCCGCTGTTCGTCGCAACCTTACGGTTGCTTCACGAGTTTTCTTACGAAAACTCGCGGATTTTCTTGTTAAGAAAAAAATTCACTATTAGGCAGTAAATTTCATCAGTAACAGGCGCAAGACCCGGTGGTTGAGACTGTCGAAACCACCATTTGTAAGTAAGTCGCTTAATTTCGACAAGTTCAATCGGCGCAATGTTTTTGTTAAGAAATTGATTTTTTGTTAACAATAAATCCTATCAGTAACAGGCGCCGTTTTTTTACTTTCGCTTCAAATATTTGATTGAATCGAGGGCAACTGCCGCAATAATTATCAATCCTTTGAAAACAAACTGCAGGTTCGTATCAATATGAAGGAAGGTAAGGCAGTAAGTAAGGCTTGTAAAAATTACAACACCAATTGCCGCTCCACTAATTTTTCCAATTCCTCCGTTAAACGAAATTCCGCCTACAACACAAGCCGCAATCGCATCCATTTCGTAACCCTGACCCGTTCCGGCACTGGCGTTTGCTCTAAATGCTTCAAGAAAAGCTCCGCAGCCGTAGAAAATTCCCGCCATTATAAAAACGCCCATAGTTACCCAGAAAACTGAAATTCCCGAAACTGCAGCGGCTTCAGCATTTCCACCAACCGCGTACATATTTTTTCCAAAAGTCGTTTTGTTCCAGATGAACCACGCAACAATTACTGCAATAATCGCTGGAATAATAAGTTTTGGGAAGGTTACCAATTCTCCGTTTATAACTCCAAGAGTCCATCTTCCGCCAATCAAATCTTTAACATTCGCATCGATTGAACCAACCGGAGTTCCAGTCGTTCCAAAGAACAAAAGTCCGTAAATAATCAACTGCGATGCAAGAGTTGAAATAAACGGATGCATCTTAAGTTTCGCAGTAAACACGCCCGCAAAAGAAGAAAATGCAGTACAAAGAAAAACTGAAAGAAAAAGTGCCAGAATAAGCCGAACGCCCATTGGAAGCGCAGTAAAATTCCACGGCCCCATATTAAAGAATTTTACAATGTTCGTACCCGGATGAAGAATAAGACCTGTAACAACCGAACCCATTGCAACCATTCGTCCAACGCTCAAGTCGGTTCCGGCAAGCAAAATCAAACCTGCAACTCCAAGAGCGTAGAACATTCTTGTAGAAGATTGCTCAAGAATCGTAAAAATATTTGGCAGCGTTAAAAGATTTCCAGCTCCAATCGCCGGTGCAACAATAATGCACACGATAAAGAAAACTGCAATCGCAATGTAAAGTCCGTTATCAAGAAAGAATTTTGAGAATTTAAAGTTGTTTACATAATTTATAAACGAAAGCTGCACGTCTTCGCCAAAATTTGACTTTTCATTTCTCAGTCCTCTGTTGATTGTTACGTGGTCAGTAAACGCCTGTTTTTTTGCGTCCTTGCAACGGTCAATCAAAGTTTGACTGCGGTTTTTTGCGTCAAAAAGTTCTGATTTTAACTCGTACTTTGCAGTTGCCTTATCTGCAGGAGATTTAGCGGCTGCAATTCGCGCAGTCCCATCTTCTTTTATTTTTTTAACTTCGGCAGCGTAAGAAAGTTTTTGGTCAGCAATTTTTTTGTTTTGCTCAGCGCCTACCGAAGCAACATATTTTTTTGCAGCTTCATTTGCGTAAACAAGTGCAGTCTTTGTAATTTTCTTGTCCTCAGCTGCATTTTTTTTAGCAACCTCTTCCGCATCTTTTAACTGATTTTTGTAATCCGCGAGAATCTTCGGCTTTTCGTCGTATTCAATCATCGGATTTTTTTTAGCCTTGTGAATCGCCTGTTTTAACTCAGCAATTTTATTCACTCCGCCTGAGCGAAGTTCATGCAACTTATTTTGATATTCCTTTATTTTCGGATCGTCATGAAGTGTCATAATTTCAGCCATATCTAACTCCCTAAAAAAAATTTCATAAAAAATCACAGTTTTATGAGATTTTTAAGCACATTCGCAACAAGTTGAAAACGTGCAGTTAATAAAAAAATTTGCAACGCAAACTTAAAAAATTTTCGCCTTTTACGGCAGTTTTATGTCAGCTAGTAAAAATTTTTTTGTCATCTAGCAAAAATAAAATTTTTTACCAAACCAACATTATCTTTTACAAATATTTATCAGAAAGTCTGAGCAAAGATTCCTGGTCAGTTTCGTTTGTATTTACAATTCCCGCCAGCCGATGGTTCGACATTACCGCAATTCTGTTTGTAATGCCCAAAATTTCAGGCATTTCGCTAGACACCACAAT
>CAZXCR010000326.1:0-2649 GCA_964639315.1 uncultured Treponema sp.
TTGGAAAGGGTGAGTGACGAGGAGTATGGGAAGTTGGGAAAATAGATTGTAGCTGTGCAATAATATTTATGGAAAAAATGCTATTTTTGTGCTATATAAATGAGTATGTTTAATTATGCAGAGAAAATTGAAACGGAAAGAAAAATTCATGCAATAGAAACTCCTGAAAATTACAAAAAAGAATTGGGGCAGTATTTTACTCCATATTCTATTGCAGATTTTATGGCATCTCTTTTTCCGAAAACAAATGAAGATTTGAATATTTTAGATCCAGGTGCTGGAATTGGAATTTTATCATGTGCATTTTTAAACAGAATTTATAAAGAAAATTGGAAAAATAATTCTATAAAACTTTCTGCTTACGATATTGATTCTAAACTTTTTGAACAATTGAACAAAAATCTAACCGAGCAGAAAAATAATTTTTCAAATTTTAGTTTTAAGGTAATTAATGGTGACTTCTTAGAGAAAACTTCATTTGAATATTCTTTTGGAAAAAATGAAATATTTACACATGTTATAATGAATCCACCATATAAAAAAATACTTTCAAAATCTTCTGCAAGAGAATTTTCCCGTTGTTTTGGTCTTGAAACGGTCAATTTGTATTCTGCATTTGTAGGTGCTGCAATTTCACAGCTTAAAGAAAAAGGTTATCTGGTTGCAATAATTCCTCGCAGTTTTTGTAATGGACTCTACTATAAGCCTTTTCGAGAATTTATTTTAAAAAACTGTGCAATAAAACAAATACATCTTTTTGAATCAAGAAAAGATGCATTTAAGGATGATGAAGTTTTACAGGAAAATATAATTCTTGTACTTCAGAAAGGTGCATTACAAAAAAAAGTAAAAGTTACATATTCAAATGGAGCAGATTTTTATAATCTGACAACAGAAAATTATGTTTTTAATGAAATTGTACATCCATTTGATAAAGAAAAATACATAAATATTCCCGTTCCATTAAAATCTGAATCAGACAATATTTTTGACTGTTCTTTTTTTTCCTTAAAAGAAATTGGAATTTCTGTATCTACAGGGGCAGTTGTTGATTTTAGGACAAAAGATTTTATCAAGAAAAATCCTGAAGAAAATACAGAGCCACTTTTATATTCCGTCCATTTTAAAAATTACAGAACAGATTGGCCAAAAGATTCTAAAAAACCAAATGCAATTCTTTACACTGACGAAACAAGAAAAATGTTTATGCCAGTTGGAAATTATGTTGTTGTAAAGAGATTTTCTACAAAAGAAGAAAAAAAAAGAATAGTTGCCTCGTTGGTATTGAGAGAGGATTTTAGAACTTCAAACTTTGCTTTTGAAAATCATCTGAATGTTTTTCATGTGGATAAAAAAGGGCTGCAAAAAGAACTTGCTTTTGGTCTTATCGTATGGTTGAATACAACATTTTTAGATGAACAGTTCCGCAAGTTCAGTGGACACACTCAAGTAAATGCAACAGACTTAAGAAATTTGCCCTTTCCTTCTCAAAACAAACTTGTAGAACTTGGAAAAAAACTTGAAGGTTATAATGAGTGGAATCAAAGCCTTTTTGATTTTATAGCACAGGAGTATCTTAATGAAAAATCTTCAGCAGCAAATTTCTGAAAAAATTTCACAGGCAACAGAAATACTAACAAAATTTGCACTCCCACAAGCTCAACTTAATGACAGAACAGCGTATTGTCTGCTTGCTCTTTTGAATATCACGCCAGAAAAAAGCTGGAAGAATATTGAAAATCCTTTGATGGGAATAACTCCTATGATGGATTTTACAAAAATAAATTATTTGAAAGAATATGCTCCAAATTCACGAGAAACTTTTAGGCGTTTCAGCATTCATCAGTTAGTTCAGGCTGGAATCGTTCTTTATAATCCAGATGATTCTTCACGTCCTGTAAATAGTCCTAAAGCTGTTTATCAAATATCACCGGCTGCTTTTGATGTAATAAAAACTTACGGAACTGATGATTTTGAAAAGAAACTTAAAGACTTTTTGAAAAATCAAAAGTCACTTTTAAAACAATATGCCCATGAAAGAGAAATGAATATGATTTCAGTAAAAATAAAGGCTGAACACTCTATTCAAATTTCTCCAGGAAAGCATAGTGAACTTATAAGAGATATTATTGAACAACTTGCTCCTCGTTTTCTACCGAACAGCACTTTGGTTTATATTGGTGATACAGGTGATAAATGGGGTTATTATGACCAGGAGATTGCTGGAAATTTGCTTTTTAATGTTCAGGAACACGGAAAAATGCCGGATGTAATTCTTTATATTGAAGGTAAAAAATGGCTTATTCTTATTGAATCAGTTACTTCTCATGGTCCTGTCGACAGCAAGCGTTACATAGAGTTGAAAGATTTGTTTTCAAATGTAAATGCGGACTTGGTTTTTATTTCTGCATTTCCTGACAGAAATACATTTGTAAGATTCGCTCATGATATAGCATGGGAAACAGAAGCATGGATTGCAGATAATCCAGACCATATGATTCATTTTGATGGTGATAAATTTATTGGTCCTTATAAATAATGCAGGATTGCATTTTTAAAGTAAGCTTAAAAAGCTGAAGTTTTTAACAGTTTTGATATAGCAAAACTAGGAGAATAAAAATGAAAATAATCTGTTTTATGTACGCAAGT
>CAZXCR010000327.1:0-2645 GCA_964639315.1 uncultured Treponema sp.
ATCGCCAAAAGGTCTTGGAGCGCCACCAAATCCTGGCTTTGAACCAGTTCCCGGACGCGCTGCATTAAAATTACCGCGATTATTGAATCCACCACGATTAAATCCACCCTGCTGAGAATTCTGACCGTCGCGATTAAAATTGCCACGATTGTTGTAACCGCCGCGATTAAATCCGCCCTGCTGTGAGTTCTGTCCGTCGCGGTTAAAATTGCCACGATTGTTGTAACCACCGCGATTAAATCCGCCCTGCTGTGAATTCTGGCCATCGCGATTAAAATTGCCACGATTGTTGTAGCCACCGTCGCGGTTAAATCCACCCTGACGCTCTCTATTCTGGTAGCCTTGTCTTGCCTGAGCACCAGTAAAACCACCGTTATTATTGCGATTATACGAGCCACGATTGTTGTAGCCGTTATTGCGGTTTGAAGGATTTAAGTTTCCTGCCCTAACATTTGGTCTTGCACTCTTAAGTTCAAAAGTTTTGTTTTCAGAAGCAGGACTTTCTTTACCAGAAGTTCTTTGTTCAGGTTTTGCACTTGCACTAGGCTGACTGGCAGTTTTTGCTACCGAAGGCGCCTGCGAAGGAGAAGATTTTTCTGGAGCAGAAGATACGTTTGCAGCCGGAGAAGAAGATGCCGGCGGATTTTTTGGTGCCGGTGCCTTAACTGGAGCTGCCTCTTTTTCCTGAATTTTAGTTCCTGACTCAGAAATTTTATTTTGATTTGCAGGGCTTGCACTTTGAGCATCAGAAACTGCAGCTGCCGGATGAGAAGGGCTTTTTCTTTTTATAATCCTCTTTTTTATAGGCTGCTTCTCGTCACTTGCTTTTGGCTGAGCATTATCTTGCTTTGGCTGAGACTCTGCTTTTTTTTCTTTCTTGTTCAACACAAATTCAGGCTTTTTTTCTTCTTCTGCCATACTCTATTTTTCCTATTCCTTTTTTAGGTCAGTACTAAAACTTTCCTAATCACTTAAGTATTTTAGAGCGAGTTTTAAAAGTCCGCCAGTATTTAAAAGCAGGTTTTAAAACCACTCTATATTTTGTGCATATTTTGGCTACCTGATAAAAACTGCATTTTTACCAGATAAATTTAATTATCATTCAAATTCAACATTTTCATTGATAATCTTGTAAATTTCTTCAATATCATCTGATGAAAGATCTTCTATATTTGAAAGGCGTTTTTCTTCGTAAGCGTCAACAAATTCTGAAATATCATCAAGATTTTCTCTTTTAAGAATCTGCGCAAGTCTGTCAGAAATTCCTGGAAGTGAAGAAATTGAATAATCTTCATCGCCTTCTTCTTCTGACTGAGTTTCTGCATTTTCTGCATTATCACTAGCCTGTGCAGCAACTGGAGTTTCCGCATTTTCAGAATCAGAAGATGCAAAAAGTTCTTCAACAGCACGCTTTGAATTTGTTTCATCAGCATCAAGAAGATCCATTTCTGCAGCGTCTTCTTCTGTTTTTACATTTATATTCCAGTCAACAAGACGATTTGCAAGACTCGCATTCTGACCTTTAATTCCAATTGCAATCGGAAGTTCCTCTGCGCTTACAATAGCAAGAGCTTCTCGCCGCTCGTAACTTAAAACAATAACGCGCATAACTTTTGCCGGAGAAAGAGCATTTGCAATAAAGATATGCGGATCTTCATCGTAAGGAATTACGTCGATTTTTTCACCGTCAAGCTGCTGAATTACGTTCTGAATACGAGAACCGCCCTTTCCTACACAAGAACCTACAGGGTCAACATCTGGATTATTTGCAGAAACCGCAATCTTTGTTCTATAACCAGCTTTGCGCACGATTTTCTTAATTTCTACAGTTCCGTCAGAAAGTTCAGGAACTTCAGCTTCAAGAAAATCCTGAACAAGACGAGGATCTGTGCGGCTTAAAATAAGCTGAATTCCGCTATTTGTACGCTTTATTTCTGTAATAAGCGCCTTGATTCTTCCGCCTTTTTCATAAATTTCGCGCGGACTTCTGTATTTTTCAGGAAGAACTCCTTCAACTTTATTGTCATTTCCAAGGTCAACATAAATATTTTTATTGTATTCCCGCTGAATGTAGCCAATAATCTGCTCGCCAACCTTGTCTTTGTATTCATTATAAAGATTTTCTTTAAAACTCTCGCTTAATCCCTGATGTGCCGTCTGCTTGCCCTGAATAACTGCATAGCGACCAAAATCTTTTGGGTCAACAAGAATATCAATTTCATCGCCAACTTCACATTCGCTAGAAAGTTTTAAAGCGTCCTCAAGTTCAATTTCAAGGTGAGGATCATAAACTCCGTCAACAATAGTTTTTCTCGCGTAAACCTTAACGTCCGATAAATCGTCAGCAAATTTAACAATGCAGTTTTCGTCCGTACCAAAAGCTTTTTTATACGCAGCTTTTATTGAATTTTCGATTGTCTGCTTTACTAAATCTTCGCTGATTCCTTTTTCCAGCGCAAGAGCATGAATTGCATCCGCCATACCAGACATTTTTTGCCCCCTGTAAGAATTTCCCAAAAATCAGTCTGAATTTTTATTCAGAGCGGATTTTTGGTTCTTCCATTAAGTTTTATTTTTTTATAAGTGAATAAATTTCGCCTTAGCAATATTTTCGTATTTTATAGAAGTTTCAGATTCTTCCTGAC
>CAZXCR010000328.1:0-2627 GCA_964639315.1 uncultured Treponema sp.
AGGCAGCGGGCGGGGTAGACTATATTTCTTCTCTTACAAACAAGGTTCCTACTGCGTCAAATATGGATTACTATGCAAAAATTGTTCTTGACAATGCAACTCGAAGAAGCCTTATAAAAGTTTCTGGTGATATAAAAGCAAAAAGTTTTGATGAATCGCAGTCTAGTCGAATGATTCTTGATGATGCTCAGCAGGCACTTTTTAAACTGAACGATGTTAACCAAACAACGCAAATTTTTGGAATGAAAGACATAATTCCTTCCGTAATAAAATTAATAGATACTCGATATAAAAATAAAAGCGCATTTTCGGGAATTCCTTCGGGCCTTACTGAACTTGACACAATGACAAGTGGTTTTCAGGAAAGCGAAATGATTATTATAGGTGCGCGTCCGTCTATGGGAAAAACTGCTTTGGCACTTTCCATGATGCAGCACATTGCCGTTGAAAAAAATATTTCTTGCGGATTTTTTAGTCTTGAAATGTCCAGGGAACAGATTGTAAAGCGTCTTTTATCTCAGGTTTCTCGGATTGCAGGAACAAAACTTACAACTGGTATGCTGAAAATGGAGGATTTTAAAAAGCTTCAGGATGCGGCAGGTTTGGTTTACGATGCGCCACTTTATATCTGCGATACTCCGAATATGAAAATTCTTGATTTGAGAGCTCAAGCAAGACATATGGTTTTGGAGCAAAATGTAAAAATCATTTTTATTGACTATATTGGTCTTATTACAAGTGAGCATGAAGATAAGGCAATGTATGAGCAGCAGTCTGAAATTTCGAAGTCCTTAAAAAGTCTTGCTCGCGATTTGCACATTCCGATTGTAGTTCTTTGTCAGGTTGCGCGTTCTGCAGAAGGAAACGAGCCGGGACTTTCTGAACTTAGAGGTTCTGGTTCTATTGAACAGGACGCCGATGTTGTTATGTTCATTCACGGAGATAGAAAGCAGAATAAGGAAACTAATGACGGCTACAATCCTGTGCAAGACAGAACTATCATTATTGCAAAGCAGCGTAACGGTCCGATTGGTGATGTAAAAGCCAGATTTATTTCTACATATACAAAATTTGAAAATCCGTCAAAAGAAGATTATTAAAACTGACCAAAATGCAATTTTTATTAAGATGACCTTATGTAAGTTTGGTAAAAATTGCATTTTTTTTTAACTGACAAAAAAAAAGACACCTTAAGCCTTGTGTTTTCAAGACCTAAGATGTCTTTTTTTAGCATTGAATGGTATTTTTTTTAATGACTTTTCTATTTGAAGAGTCTTTTATTTTCCCATTTCAATTTTTTCTGCACCGTTATTTTCTACGTTAGTGATTGCGCTTAAGTCAGAAAGTTTTAGAAGTACCGTTTCGCCATTTGCTGCATTCACAATAATTCCTTTGTCTGTTATAACAATAGGACTTGCACTTTGCACTAAAACAGGGCTTTTTAAGAGTAAATTCAGCGACTTATCATATTTTCCAACAAAATAATCTCCTTCATCAATAACGCAATAATAGTCAGAACCATCGTTTACAAGAACAGAGTCTTCTGCAATATTTTCTTTGCTTTCTTTTTGAATTTCCATTTTGTAAGCATCAAGAAGACAAAGTTTTACAGCTCCGTTGTTTTCGTTTTCGCCACAAATTGCCATATACAAAAGGGAAGTATCAATGTTTGTGTCTCCGCTGTTTACGCTTGTAAGATTTTGCGCAGCTTCATCAAGAACTGCATCTTTTACCGGCAGAATTGTGCGTCCGCGAACAACTGTAACTGGCGATTCCCGGATTGTGCTTCCATCATCTGCGTTAAGTTTTACCATTGCGCTCAACTGATTTGTAGAATCTGTAATTTTAAGTCCGATTACTGTGTTGCCTTCTGTCATTTCTGAAATTTGCTGCTGAATTACGGTCTGCTGATCCTTTGCAATTTCGGTGCGCTCGCTTTGTGCTTCAGTTTGCTTTTTATCGGCGGTTTGCTGTGCCTGAGTAGCATTTTGCTGAGCCTGCTCAAATTTTTCTTCCTGCTCCTGAGTTTTTACAGCTTCTTCCTGAGCTTCTTCCCTGGCTTCCTGAGCTTCCTGCTGCTTTTCCTGATTTTGTGGATCTTTTGCAGCTTCAGCTTCTTTTTGTTCAGCTTTTTGCTCTGCTGCTTTTTGAACCTGCTTTTGTTCTTCTAATTTTTTACCTTCTTCGGCAGCAATTTTTGCTTCAGTCTGGGCTTTTTCTGTGGCGGCTTCAACTTCGCGCTCTTTTATGTCAACCATATTTTTGCGCTCGTCAATTCCTTTGTCATCTTCTTCCTGCATTGATTCCACAACTTTTTTATCGCTTATAACTGATGTGTCAACTGCAGAAATTTTGCTAGTCAAATCACCTAACGGAATTACAATCTGCGAATTTCCTGCCCATTCATTCCATTTTGTAGAAAGACCGCATTTTTCTTGACTAAGATTTTTTATCACAATGTTTTTATATTTTGACTGAAAATAATCGAGTTTTCCACGGTAAACTGCATTGTAAACGGTAACAAAGGTTGCAACTGTAGAAGCATCGCTTGGGCTGTAAGAATATGCGGCTTGCAAATACGAGGCTATAATTCTTCTAAGGTTTACAATGTGATCAACACTTGCATT
>CAZXCR010000329.1:0-2623 GCA_964639315.1 uncultured Treponema sp.
AAAAAAAATTCGCTTCAAGTAAATAAAACTTGCGAAAAACTCGAATTTTGACCTAATAACTAATCCTTTTCTTAACCAAAAAATTTCATTGGTAACAGGGCGCAAAAATCCGCAAAAAAAAAAGGCAGACCTTACAAGATCTGCCTTTACAGTTAACAAATTAACTTTTTATACTTGGAACAAATTAATTTCGTTGCCAATTTCGTCAATAGAATCCTGCATTTTCTTAGAAATATCGGTGAGCGCAACTCCAGTTTCATTGATTTTTCTAGCACCAACCTTCATTTCGTCCATACTTGTAAGCATAATTCCAGTTGCATTCTGAAGATTTCTAACTTCACTTAAAATCTGCTTGTTGCCTTCCGCCATTTCAGAAGAAGCAGTTCTAACTTCCATTGTGCTGTCGTTCATTGAGTGAAGAGCCTCGCTGATTTGCTGAGAACCCTGCGACTGTTCTTCCATTGCAGCGCGAATTTGGCGTACAAGTTCGTCAGTTTCCTTAATTTTTGAAGTAACGCTTTGGAAAGCTTCGCTAGACTGAACGCTTGCATCAACAACTCCAGAAATTGAAGCTTCAATATTTTTAAGCTGCTTTCCGATTGTTTTTGACTGCTGACTCGAAGTTTCAGAAAGCTTACGAATTTCGTCAGCAACAACGCTAAATCCTTTTCCTGCATCACCGGCGTGAGCTGCTTCAATTGCGGCGTTCATAGCAAGAAGATTTGTTTGTTCAGCAATTGCAGAAATTGCAGCATTTGCTTCCTGCAGCGACTGCGACTGGTCTTTAATCACTTCAATTCGTTTGTTTACATCAAGCTGGCGTTCTGAACCCTGCTGAGCACGTTCCGTAAGTTCTCCAAAAGAACCGGCCATTTTATCCATAGAAGAATTTACCGAATTGATATTTCCAATCATCTGTTCAACCGCAGCCGAAGCTTCAGAAACCCCAGCACTCTGGTTTTCAATCATTTTCTTAAGCGATTCAATGTTTGACGCAATTTCATTTACCGCACCGGCAGTTTCTGTAACGCTATTTGACTGAGTGTTAATCTGCTGATGAACAGATTCAATGTTTGCAAGAATTTCTGTAATCGAAGCAGAAGTATCCTGAGTACTTGCAGTTAAATCTTCGCCCGCAAGAATAAGATTTGAGTCCGCCTTTTTAAGATTTTTTACAATTCCCTGAAGTTTGTCTGAGAATCTATTAAATCCGTTAACAACATCTCCAATTTCATCGTGAGTATTTGTTTCCTGAATACGCTTTGTAAGGTCAGCATTGCCAGTTGCAATTTCGTTAATGCTCTTTTTTACAGAAATAAGCGGTTTTGTAATGCTTCTTATGAAAAGTGCACTTATGATAATGCTTAGAACAAGTGTAACAATAATGCCTCCAAGCACCGCAATAGTAAGACGGTTAAGTCCGGCATAGTAAAAATCATAAGGAGCCGCTGCAAAAATAGCCCACGAGCAGGCACCGCCAACCGGCTGATATGAAGCAACCATTTTTGTACCAGTGCTAGGGTCAGTAAAGGTATCAACTCCGTATTTACCTGCAGCAACTGACTTTAACACTTTTGCAAGAGAAGATTTTGGATCAAGAGCGGACTGCGATTTTCCCTGCATTGTTTTGCTTGAAGAGTTTCCATTGGCAATTGTATCGCCCGTTCTCATATCAACAATAGAAGGGTGATATCCTGATCCAATATCAATTTTCTTTACGGTATTAGTTAAGAAATTTCCCTTAACCACAGAAGAAAGTACGCCAGAAAGATTTCCGTTTTCATCATAAAGCGGAACTGAGTAAAAAATAATTTCGCCGCCATTCGCAGTGTCAACATTTTTTATTGGCGAAGAAACATAATCTTTACCCTTTAGTGCTTCAGTAAAACAAATTTCGCCACTGTAATTTGTCATTTTTCCATCAGAAAGAATTGTGTTACCCTTTGTGTCAAAAATTGCAATTCCTTCGTAACGGTCTGGATATTTTAGAGCAATTTGCGCAAGATCCGCAGCCTTTTGTTCAAGCGGTCTCTTGGAACTTGAAATAGACGGAAGTTGAGCAAGAGAATGCAGCATGTAAAATTCTTTTGCATTTTCGCCTTCAATGTCTATTCCCAAATATCCGGCGAGTGCAGAAAGCTGGCCATTTACTGCCTTAACAAGGTTCTTTTCAGCAACTTTGTACATTCCTATGCCAATAAGAAGATTGGACATAATTATGATTCCCACAACCATAATGGTGATTTTCAATTTAATACTCACACGCATCATAACCTCTTTTGTTTACAGCTTTAGTTCCTCACAAAAAGTCCCTAAAAATCACACTTTTAGAGTCAAATTTGCTACAAACCATAGTAAAAACACAAGATAATTATAATCCATTTGGATTGCTTTTCAAGTTTTTTTAAAGCCCAAAGTTAGACAAGACGAATCAGAGGAGTATTTTTCTTTTTCTGGAGCAAGTTTGCCGCAAGCTTACGCCTGCTTCCCGAGTTTCGGCAAGCGAAACTCGTAGGATTGCGTTGTTAAGAAATAGATTTTTTTTTAACAAAAAGACCGCGAGTTTTACGTTCCGGAAGTAAATTTTATTACAAGTTCCCGTCCTTTCGCGGCTCCGCTGTTC
>CAZXCR010000330.1:0-2619 GCA_964639315.1 uncultured Treponema sp.
CCTGCATTACAACAGACTTAGATGATCCAAAATACCGCAAAGTAACAATCAAAGTTACAGGAATTTCATTGGCAACATTTAAAGAAATCTGCGAGTCGTCAGGAATTGTAGAAGACATTCGCGAAGTTTAGATTTTGCTTGTTCAGCTGACTGAATTTTTATCGACTAATTTATATTAGATTTTACTGGTGGCAGTTTAACTTCTGCCGCCTTTTTTTTTACCATTCAAATCTACATAGAAAAGTGCAAAATCTCTTGTAAGCTTGAGTCTATCTTGACTTAATCCGCCTGATTTTGATATCATAGCATACCCCTTGGAGCTACGCATGTTGCTCCCATTTTTTGACCATAAGGAGAACATACAAATGAAAAAGTATGAACTTATGACTATTTATCCGGTTGAGGATGAAAAGTACAAGGCCGGTCTTGAAACTTTACGTGCTGACCTTGCAAAATTCGGTGCTGAAATCGAAAAGGAAGAGCCATATGGCGACCGCGATTTAACTTACGAAGTAAAGCGCCAGAAGAGAGGAAGATTCCTTCTTCTTAACATCAAAGCAAATCCTGCTAAAATTGTTGATTTGGATGCTCAGTTCAAGTTCAACACAAATCTTTTAAAATACCTTTTTGTTGCTAAAGACGAAAAGAACGCTTAAATAAAAGTTTTGTAGATATTCACCTTACAAAAAAATCCGGAGAAAAATATGGCAGTATCAGATTTAAATAGTGTTGTGCTTATTGGAAGACTTACGCGAGATGCAGAACTTACATACGCAAAGTCTGGCACGCCGATTTGTTCAATTTCTATTGCAGTAAATTCAAGCCGCAAGGAAAATGATCAGTGGATTAGCGAAGCTAACTTTTTTGATGTGTCATATTTTGGAAAACCTGCGGAGGCTGTAAAGCAGTATCTTACAAAAGGAAAGCAAATTGCAGTACAAGGCTCATTGAGACAGGATGTTTGGGAAAAAGACGGACAAAAACACAGTAAAGTTCGTGTAATTGCCAGCAATATTGAGTTGCTTGGCGGGCGTTCTGATGGAGGTCCTTCTTCATACAGTGGAAATTCTTATGGAAATTCTTCTTATGGAAGTGCTTCTTCTGGGGGATTTCAGGCGCGCCCATCATATAATTCATCAGCTTCTGCATCTCAAGGCGGAGCAGCTGCATACGATTCTCCTTCTGATGGAGATTCATTTGGTGGAGGAAATTCAGGTTTTCCTGAAGACATTCCATTCTAATTTTTTGACTGAAAGTTTTTCTGTTTTTGCAGAAAGATTTTTGTTTTTTCAGTCAATTCAAGGAGCATTATTATGGCAGACGAAACAGTTGAATCTGTAGAAGTAAAAGAAAACGTAGCGTCACAGGAACAGTTGCAGGATTCTGGACGTGAAGAAGAAAATCGCAATGTTCGCAGTAAGGGCAAAACTTTCTTCCACAAGAAGGTATGTCGTTTCTGTGCAAGCAAAGCAAAAATTGACTACAAGGACGCTGATGGTCTTAGACGTTACACAACAGAACGTGGCAAGATTCTTCCTCGCCGCATTACTGGAACTTGTGCAAAACATCAGAAACAGCTTGCAGTTGCAATCAAAAGAGCAAGAGCAATTTGTCTTTTGCCTTATGTTGCTGAGTAGAAATTTATTTGTTGAAGTTTAAGAAAATTTTAGAATCTGCTTTAAGTTGATTTTGAAATTTTCTTAATTTGTATTTTACGGCTGAACCCAACTCCTGGAATTCAGCTTGTTAATATTTTGTAGGAGCTTGAAATGAAAGTTATTCTTAATGATGATGTAAAACATCTTGGTGAAATGGGTGATGTAAAGAACGTTGCAGCTGGTTATTTCCGCAACTATCTTTCTCCACGCGGACTTGCTGTTATTTATTGCGATGAGTCTGTGGCATATTTTGAAGGAAAAAAGGCTGAAATTGAACAGCGCAAGGCTCAGAAACGTGCAGAAAGTGCTTCTTTGAAAGAAAAACTTGAAGCTCTTGAAATTGAAATTGTAATGCCTGCAGGATCAAACGGAAAACTCTTTGGTGCTGTTACAAATCAGACAGTTTCAAATTTCTATGCTTCAAACGGATACGAAATTGAGCGCAAAAAGATTGAAATTCCTGGTCTTACAATCAAGAATGTTGGAAATTACACAATCAAAATTCACCTTTATGAAACAACTGTTGCTGAAGCAAAACTTTGCGTAAAAGCTCAGGAAGAAAAAAAGGCTGATGTTGCTGCTCCAAAGTCTAAGAAAGAAGCAAAAGCTGAAAGTGAAGTAAAAGAAGAAGTAAAGTCAGAAGAAAAAGCTGAAAACTAATTCTTGCTTAACTGAATTTAACTAAAAGACCGTAGAATGTTTTTACATTCTGCGGTTTTTTTTTGCAGTTGGACTACCAGAAACGTATCGAAGAAAATATTGGAGAAAAATATGGAATTAAAAGATAGCATTCCGCCACACAATTTTGATGCTGAGCAGGCGGTTTTGGGAGCAATGCTCTTGGACTGGAACTCTGTAAATGAAGTTGTTACGTATCTTAGGTCAGAGCATTTTTATTCTCAGCAGAATCAGATTATTTTTGATGCCCTTATGGAACTTTTTTCAGCAGGAAACAAGGGCG
>CAZXCR010000331.1:0-2618 GCA_964639315.1 uncultured Treponema sp.
CAACCGCAGGTTGCTATAAACTCGGGAACCAGGCGTATGCCTGCGGCAAAATCGCTAGGAAAGCCTAGCCCCGATGGTAAGGGCGGCGAAGCCGTTCAAAACCACAGGTTTTGAATGACAACCCTGGACAGCGGGATTCCTAAAAAAATTTTCAGCCGGAACGCAAAAAATTTTTTCTAAAATGTAAAAAATTTTGCTCCAAATAAATAAAACTTGCAACAAACTTAAATTTTAACCTTTTGCTAACCAGCGCGCGCTGTACTTGAAGAAAATTTCTACTTAACAAAAATTTATAATTTGAATAACGGCCAAATTTGTATTACTATGGATTCGAAAAAGTTTTATAAAAAGCACGTATAAAAGCTAGGAAAACAGACTTAGTTTTTACACGGCAAATTTCTTTATCTGCTCTTTAGAGGGAGGAAAAAATGAAAAAATTATTGTCAGTTTTAGCAGTTGCCGCAACAATCGCAACTTCAAGTTTTGCACTTTCTGTAGGAGTTGGAGGCACAGCATTTCTTGGAAAAGACATTGCAGAATCCACAGCAACCACAGAAATTGCTAGCGAAGTAAAAAGCGTAACTCTCGACACAAATTTAAACTACGGATTCGGACTTTACGGTCATGTTGATCTTCTTGGCGCACTTGGCGTTCAGGCAGAAGCAAATCTTACCAAGGGTACAACTTCAATCAGCGGACTTCAGGAAGGAACCGTTTCAGACTTCGAACTTTGGACTTTAGACGTTCCGTTAATGCTCTGGCTCAATTTTGACGTAGGACCTTTTTCAATCGGTGGTGGTGCTGGAGTAAATTTCTCATTCACACTTGATTCAGGAAGCGTTTCAGAACTTTACGCACAAACAAAGGCAAACTACACCGACAACAATTACCGCACAGGACTCGCAGCCGGCTTAAGTGCAAAACTTTTCGTAAGCGACAATTGGGGAATTGTAGCAAAGGGACTTTTCATTGCTGAACTTGACCCAACCACAATTCCAGTTAACCTCCAGGACTACACTTCGGCAGAAGAACTTCCAACAGTTACTTACACCCGCCGTTCACTTTACGGAGCTGTAGGACTCGAGTACAAATTCTAAAAAACGCTGCACTCGTAAAGTTGCACTCGCAAAGTTGAATTCGCAAAGTTGCACTAGTAAAAATGCAGTTTTTGTAGATTCCAAAAATTAAAGTCTAAAAAAAATTAAGGCGCAGAATATCAGCAAGTAAGCAAAAATTCTGCGTCTTTTTTTAAATTCTGGTTGCTTAGTCTTGAAATGAAGTTTAGACTCTCTACCCATGAATAAAAAAGTTATTTTACTACTCTCAGACATTGAGTCCCCACTAAAATCCACAAAAAGAATTTTATCTAACGAATTTCTTATTGTAAGGAAAAATTTCAGTTTTTTTAGAAGAAAAAGCCATCTCAAAGAAAAGCCCTTCTGCATTGCAATTTATCTTTCTCAAAAAAGCCGAATTAATTTTAGCAGCATAAAAACTTTTCTTTTACCCCTGATTGACTGCCCTATCATAAATCTGAACCGTCTTTCAAAATTTGACGAATTTTTTCTTTCAATCGGCAGGGAAAAAATGCTCAATGCTCTAAAAATATCTGCAAAAAATAGAAAAATTCCGCAGTTAAAATCAGTCTCCAAAGAAATGGCAGAATACTACTACCGAGTAAAACGCGCCTGCGACACCGACAGCATCATTTTGCTTACCGGCGAAAGTGGAACGGGAAAAAACTACACAGCGGAACTCATCCACAAAAATTCCGCACGAAGAAATTACAAGTTTGTAAATTTGAATTTAACAGAAATAAGCCCCACGCTGATTGAATCAAAACTTTTTGGCACAACAAAATCTTCCTACACAGGAGCCGCTGATAAAAGAGGAATTCTCGAAGAAGTTCAAAAAGGCACCTTAAGTCTTGATGAAATTCACGAAATGGACTTTGAGCTGCAAACAAAAATTTACGACCTTATGGATACAAAAAAAATTTGCAAACTTGGCTCAAATACAAAAATTCCGTTTCAAGGGCGCCTAATTTTTACAACGAACGGTAACCTAAAAAAACTTGTGGAAGAAGGAAAGTTTAAAGAACCTCTTTACTACAGAATAAAAATTTTTGTTATAAATATACCGCCGCTTCGCTCACATATGCACGACCTCGACCAGCTTGCAACAAAATTCGCCTCCGAATACGGCAAAACGCTTTCCCCACTTGCGCTAAAAAAGCTCCACCAGCATCCCTGGCCCGGAAACGTGCGCGAGCTCAAGAACGTAATTCAGTCCGCCTGCATCTACGAAATCGAAAATACAATCACCGAAAGCAGCATTTCCTTCGACTAAATTTTTTCAGTGATTTTTTCACTTCTTGGGTCATTTTTGCCAAAGGCAAAAACCGGGCTGTCGCGCTATAAAAAATGTCGTCACAGTAGTGCCGCCATTTTTTTTCGTCCAGCCGCGCCGTCTCCGCCGCCGCGTCCGTCCCGGCAAAGCCGGCTTCCATCCCTTGCCCAAAAAGAGCAAGTACATAAAATTGTTTTGTTAAGAAATTAATTTTTTCTGTAACTATTCAGCACCTAAAATCCCAGACAGAAATCTGAATTACCTGCAAA
>CAZXCR010000332.1:0-2616 GCA_964639315.1 uncultured Treponema sp.
GCCTCTTTTCAAAGCGCTAATTTCTTTTTGGACTATACGTCACTTCGTTGCGAAAAGTTTGGGCCATCTAAGATTTGAACTTAGGACCAAAGGATTATGAGTCCTCTGCTCTAACCGCTGAGCTAATGGCCCGCAAAGTGCTAACATTATAGCAAAATAAAAGTCTTAAAGTCAATAAAAGCCTTTCTTTTTTGACATTAAATCTTTTATTTGCAGCTTAAATTTATTCTACCGTAACAGACTTTGCCAAATTCCGCGGTTTATCAGGATCATTACCTTTTAAAACTGCGCAATAATATGCAAAAAGCTGCGCTGGAATAATCGAAAGCAGCGGTTCAAGGCTAGCTTCTACTTTTGGAATATTTATAACTGCATCGCAACATTCATTAAAAGCACCGCTGGTATCCTGCGTAATTACCATTGTTGCAGCGCCACGACTTTTTACTTCCACAATGTTTGAAATCAGTTTTTCGTAAAGTTCCGGCTGAGTCGCAATTGCAACCACAAGAGTATTTTTATCAACAAGAGCAATTGGACCGTGCTTAAGTTCTCCGGCAGCAAACGCCTCGCAGTGCATATAACTTACTTCCTTAAGTTTTAACGCACTTTCAAGCGAACTTGCACTATCAAACAAACGACCAATATAAAAGATTTTTTCCTTATTAAACTGAAGTGAAGCAAATTTTTGAATTTCACTTTGATTTTCAATAATCTGTTTAGCTTTTTTAGGTACAAGTTCAAGTTCATTTACAAGGTCATCAAATTCCTTATCAGTTAAAGTGCCTTTGTTTTTACCCAAATTCAATGCAAGCATATAAAGACACATCAGCTGAGTTGTGTACGCTTTTGTAGAAGCAACGGCAATTTCAGGACCGGCCCAAGTGTAAATAACGTAATCTGCTTCGCGGCTGATTGTTGAACCAACGCAATTTGTTATTGCAACAACCTTTGTTCCAGCACTTTTTGCAAGTCGAAGAGCCGCAAGAGAATCCGCAGTTTCGCCAGACTGACTGATTACAATAATAATGTCTGTATTTTTTAAGATTGGATTTCTGTAGCGGAATTCAGAAGCCACGTCAACTGTAACAGGAGTTCGTGCATATTTTTCAAAAATATATTTTCCTGCAACACCAGCATGATAGGCAGTTCCGCAGGCAACAATTACAATCCGCTCGGCTGCAAGCCATTCTTCAAAATTTATTTCATCAAACTTGATTTGAGTTTTTCCAGTTGCATTTTTTACAAGACGAGGTCGCAAAGTATCGGTAAGCGCTTTTGGCTGCTCGTGAATTTCCTTTAACATAAAATGAGCATAGCCAGATTTTTGTGCGCTAGAAACGTCCCAGTCAATATGAGTTGGAGTTTTTATAACACGATTTCCGTCCTCGTCAAAAAAATCCGCGTGGTCATTATAAAGCACAACCAGTTCTTTTTGATCCACAAAGAAAACTTCCCGCGTATATTCAAGAACTGCCGGAACGTCGCTTGCAATAAAATTTTCGCCATTTCCAAGCCCCACAATCATAGGCGATTCTTTTCTTGCGGCAATAATTCTGTCTGGATAATCTTTGCACAAAACTTCGATTGCATAACTGCCCTCAAATTTTTTTAGGGAACTCAAAACTGCCTGAAAAATATCCCCAAACTGCCGGTAATAATAGCTAACCGTGTGCGCAATGACTTCAGTATCAGTTTGGCTTTTAAAAACAATTCCTTCGCTTTGAAGCCATGCCTTTAACTTTGCATAATTTTCTATAATTCCGTTATGAACAACCGCAATTGTTCCGTCATCATTTAAATGCGGATGTGCGTTTATGTCGCTTGGTTCGCCGTGAGTTGCCCAGCGAGTGTGACCAATTCCAATATTGCCTTTTAAAAAATTTCCAGTTTTTTGAATAAGCGCCATTTCTTCAGCGTCAAATTCAGGATCTGAGCGAGAAGCTTTTATAAACTCGCCAGTTATATTTTCTGTAAGATTTTTGAGCGCGCCCTTAACTTTTTTTACAACAATATCTTCTCCGTCGTAAACCGCAATTCCTGCGCTGTCGTAGCCGCGGTACTCGAGTTTTTTTAATGCACTGATTAAAACTGGAGTTGCATTTTTACTTCCAACATAACCTACAATTCCACACATAATTTTTCCTCCAGATTTTCGTTTTAGTGATTTTATAAATTATAGATATTTTTGTCATTAGGAGCAAAATGCTTTTAGCCGTTTAATCGCGAACTTTTTTGATACAAAGTGATTTTTTTAACGTGCGTTGGTTACTGATGAAATTTTGTGTTAGGTAAAAATTTGAGTTTTTGCAATTTTTATTTACTTAGAGCGAATTTGCCCTCCTGCCAAAAATTTTTTTTTCGCGCACACTGTGCGCTCTGCTGCAAATTTTTTCAGGAAGCCGCTGTTCTATCGCAACCTGCGGTTGCTTTACGAGTTTTCTTACGAAAACTCGCGTATTTTTTTTTGTTAAGCAAGAGAATTTTTTATTAAAGCGAAATTCTGTCAGTAATAGCGACAAACTCGCAGTCTTCTTTACAAACATTTATTTTCTTAACGCACAAGCCAAGCCTAGCCCCGATTGTAGCGGCGCGAAGCGTTCAAAACCGCAGGTTTTG
>CAZXCR010000333.1:0-2599 GCA_964639315.1 uncultured Treponema sp.
TCCCCATCCCCATTTTTATAAAACAATTTTTTTTGATACAAATCAATTATAAAAACAATTTAGTGCTTTTTTTTACAAAGATTTTTTATTTCCCCACAAATATTCTCCGGAATTTTCTCCGTCAAGTGCCGTAAAAGAAATTACTTTGCGGGCACCACTCTTTTTCTTTGCCCAGTCAACTGCCTTAAGTGCATATCCGTTAAAGGTTCCGATTCCGTCAAGCGAAACTGAAAGAGTGTATCCGTCAGCAGCAAGCTTCCAAGAACCAGTGTACGCACCGCCAACGCTTCCGTCAGCATTCAGGGCAAGTTCTTTTGATTTTGTTGGAAGAGCGTCTGTAAGGTAAACATTCTGAATTGGCTTTTGTGCACCAGAAAATTTTGCTTCTCCGCGGTCTTCGCTGCGTTCAGTTAAAATTGTGTCGTAAGTTCCGCAAACGTCTTCGAGAGAAAGGGCTTCAAGTTTTTCAGTAAAATTAGAATCTGAATAATATTCATTTCCGTTAATAACCGGCCAGCCTTCATTATTAAAGAACATTTGATGAATCTGGAGGAAGAAGAAATATCCTGGGAGGAAATTTGTGCGCGCGTGAACAGCCATTACGATTTTTCCATCCTGAGTGCGAAGAATTGATTCACCACCCTGACTTCTAAAGCTGTATTCGCCTTCAAGTTCTTCTGAACCAATGATTTTTGAACCGATTGTATGATATTCGCCTTCTGAACTGATAGGAGAAATCAGCATAGATTTTCCGCTGCCGTCATAATAAGGTCCTTCTACATTTTTGCTGCGTCCAACTCCAACGCGATAATCCCAATCAAGAGAACCCATTGAAACAAAGCAGTAATAATATCCGGTCTGTGAATTGTAAATTACCTGCGCACCTTCGTAAGCTGCCCCGTAACCGCCGGCAATGCACTTTCCAAAGGCACCCGCTTTTGCTTCAACAACATTGTATTCGTCATCATAAACAATTTTTGGAGGAACAGAATCAGCAGGAGCATCAAGAACATTTCCGTCCATATCAACTGGTTTTAAGCTAAGACAGTCAAGATACATAAGTGCAATTCCGCCCTTCCACGAACCGTAAGTAAGACCAAAGCATTTTGTTCCTGCAATGTCGTAAACCATATAGTCACCAGTGGCAACATCCATAATGAATTCAGGGTCAATTGCGCCAAATCCGCTTGCCATATTCTGCTGACCGTAATCTTCCATTTGCTGAGTGTCGTAACTTCCGGTGTTGTACATTTCGTATTTTACAAGATCTTCATTTTCCATTTCAGAAAAACTCAAATCGTAGTAAGTGTAGCGAACCACCGTAGACTGTTTGTAAGAAATTCCAAGTTCAGCAAATTTAGCCTTTATTTCAGGACTATTTTTAGCTGCCTGTGCAACCGGATAAAAAGGACCTGTTGCACTCGTAGAAACCGCCATTGTAATAGAAGCACGCGGATCTCCAGAATTGTTTTTGTCTGTAATAATTCCGTGAATTAAATAGTAAAGACCGTTCTGCTTTTTGATTGTAGGTGCCCAAGAAATTGCGCCGGCTCTGTCGCTTTCAGTCCACTTAAGCCAGTCTTTGTCCCAGTTTTTAGAAGGAATTGCCGTATTTGGAAGGCAAGTCCAGTTTACAAGATCAGTTGAAGTACGAATTTGAAGACCTTTTCTTCCAGCGCCGCCAATAGAAGCGTCTGTAGAATAAACGTAATAAGTGCCGTCATCGTCCTGCCAGATTTTAGGGTCGTGACAGTTTAAAGTGCCCCATTCTTCCATTTTTGGACTGTTTGAAGGACTTGCGTATTTATTGTACACAAACTGACTTACGTCTTTTTTTCCAGACGCCTTATCTTTTTTTGCAGCAAATGCGCCCGACGTTAAAACCAAGGCAGCAAGACTGGCAGCGGCAGTTAATTTTACTAATCTCATTTTTTCCCCCAAAAGAAAATTTTTCTGGCAGTTGCTAAGAATTTTTCGCTTTACCTTCCAGAAAAGTTGATATACTTTAATTTTATCTGATACAGTATAACACATCTTAGCAGAGCGTCAAAATTTATTTTTTTTGGAGCAAGTTTTTTTTACTCAAGCGCGCCACGTTGCACGTGCCGAATTTTTGTAGGAAACCCGCTTTTCGCGGTTGCGGCTTTCGCCTTCATTCTTCCGCTTACGCTCCAGAACGCGCTTCGCGCGCCGCTACAATCAGGGCTAGGCGTTTTTAGGGAATTTTTTTTAACACAAATTTTGCAGTGAAAGTAAAAAATTTATTTTATCACATTCCCGTTTTTATCAAAAAAATCGTCTACGCTTATAAAAGGTTCGCCGGTTTTTCTGCGGGAATAAATTTCTTTGTGCAAGTTAATTACGTCTTTGCGGTTTTGAACGAAATTTTTATCGTGACTCAGGCAAAGGTAGGTACACGAAAGCTTTTCGAGCATGCGGATTTCGTCAAAAAGTAGTGTGGCGTTGTAAAAGTGTTTGCCGTTTTTGCTCATACAGTAAGTTCCGTCGCCACAAAAAGCGTAGTCGCCGTATTCCAAAATTAAACTGCCCTTTGCGTGACTCGAAGGCAGTGGAATAATTTTTATATTTTCGTTTTTTT
>CAZXCR010000334.1:0-2596 GCA_964639315.1 uncultured Treponema sp.
GGAAAGCGGGTTTCCTAAAAAAATTACTGTCGGAACGTAAAAAAAAATTGTGGCAGGAAAAAAAACTTGCTCCCAAGAAAAAAAACAAAAAAAAGGCACCTAGTAAAATTTTTCTTTACCAGATGCCCTGAATCTAAAAAAATTCAAATTTATTTGTTAAGAGCTTCAAGAACGAGTTCGCCCATCTTTTTGGTACCAACAAGTTTTCCGTTTGCCTTAACTTCTGCAAGATGACTTCCTGCAATGTCGCCTGTTCTCCAACCTGCGTTAAGAACATCGTTTACTGCATTTTCAATAGCCTTTGCTTCGGTTTCAAGACCAAAACTGTAGCGAAGAAGCATTGCTGCACTAAGAATTGTTGCCAGTGGATTTGCAATGTCTTTTCCGGCAATGTCTGGAGCTGAACCGTGGATTGGTTCGTAAAGTCCAGGACCTGTTCCGTCGCCTAAAGAAGCTGAAGCGAGCATTCCGATTGAACCTGTAATCTGGCTTGCTTCGTCTGTAAGAATGTCGCCAAACATATTGCTTGTTGCAATTACGTCAAACTGGCGTGGATTACGAACCAGCTGCATTGATGCGTTGTCAATGTACAAGTAAGAAAGTGCAACTTCTGGATAATCTTTTTTAACGTCTTCTGCAACACGGCGCCAAAGCTGACTTGAGTTCAAAATGTTTGCTTTATCAACTACGCAAAGACGCTTTTGTCTTTTCATTGCATATTCAAATCCCATGCGGAGAATGCGTTCAATTTCTGGACGAGTGTATTTTTCTGTATCCCAAGCGGTGTTTCCGTCAGCACTTGTTCCTCTTTCGCCAAAGTAAATTCCGCCAGTAAGTTCGCGCACTACAAGAATATTAAGTCCGTCGCCAACGATTTCATCTTTTAAAGGACAAGCGTCTTTTAACTGAGGCCACATAATTGCCGGACGAAGATTTGCAAAAACTTTCATTCCACCGCGCAATCCTAAAAGAGCTTTTTCTGGGCGGATTTCTGAAGGAAGATTATCCCATTTTGGACCGCCAACTGCACCAAGCAAAGCTGCATCAGATTTTAAGCAGATATCAAGCTGATCCTGAGGAAGTGGATGACCAAATTTATCAATTGCGCAACCACCTGCAAGAACCTTTGTATAATTCCATTTGTGGCCGTATTTTACTGCAACCGCATCCAAAACCTTAACAGCCTCTGCAACAACATCAGGGCCAATTCCGTCGCCGGGAATAAGGGCAATATTCTTTTCCATTATTTTTCTCCTACAATAGCGCGATAATAACATTATTTTTAATAAAGTACAATTAAGGCGGATTTTTACAAGAAAACCTCTAAAAATTGCAATTTTTACTTACTTGGAGCGAACTTTTTTTTCTGCCACAATTTTTTTTACGTTCCGACAGTAAATTTTTTTTAGAAAACCCGCTTTCCGCGGTTTCATTCAAAACCTTCGGTTTTGAACGCTTCGCGCCGCTACAATCGGGGCTAGGCTTTTTTACCTTATTCGACCTATCAACTAAACTTTCCCATCAACTTGAATTTGAAAGATTTTTAAGTCACTGCTAGAATAAATCAGAAAAATCATAAATCAGAAAACTCACAAAAAATTTCTGTCATCAAACTAAAAAAAGGAAGTCCCTATGGAAGACACAAAAGTACGTGTAATCGAAGTAAAAGAAAACATACTTGCAGACAACGACAAGGCCGCTTCAGTTTTAAGAAGTGGATTAAAGGCTAAAAAAACTTTTTTAATGAACCTAATGTCATCGCCGGGAAGCGGAAAAACCACCACGCTGTGCCGCACAATTGAGGCGTTAAAAAACAAATTCAAAATCGGTGTAATGGAAGCAGACATTGACAGTGACGTAGATGCAGTAAAAATTGCAGAGCAGGGCGTAAAGGCAGTTCAGCTTCACACTGGCGGAATGTGCCACTTGGATGCCGCAATGACCGAGCAGGGGCTAAACGAAATTGGCAGTTCAGATTTGGATTTGGTTGTGCTCGAAAACGTAGGAAATTTGATTTTCCCGGCAGAATTTGACACAGGCGCCGTAAAAAACGTAATGATTCTTTCAGTTCCGGAAGGTCACGACAAGCCGTTAAAATATCCGCTAATGTTCAGCAAAGTTGACGCACTTTTAATCAACAAAATTGACGTAGCTCCGTACTTTGACTTTGATATGGAAAAGTTGCGTTCTTACGTGGCAAAGCTCAATAAAAACGTGCAGATTTTTCCAATTTCTGCAAAAACCGGCGAAGGCATAAAAGAGTGGACGCTTTGGCTGGAAAACCAGGTGAACGACTGGATTAAATAATTTTTTTTATTTTTTTGGAGCGAATTCCGGTGGTAACGCGCTGTCCATGGCTACGAACTTACCAATGAAATTTTCGGCGTAATAGAAAATTCTTTTCTTAGCAAAAAAAAATCTGCGAGTTTCGCTTGCCGAAACTCGTGAAGCAACCGCAGGTTGCGACTGCCTTCCCATCGCGGCTAGGTTTTAGTTGGTGAACAGAAAATTTCATTGGTAACCATTGCGCCGATTGAGTCTGTCGAAATCAAGCGACACACTAGAATATGTTTCCGCAAAAAGTCTCAAGCGACAC
>CAZXCR010000335.1:0-2595 GCA_964639315.1 uncultured Treponema sp.
GTAAGCGTCTAATAATCACTACCTAAAAACCAAAGCAATTAAAATATACAATCCTCTTCGGATTAAATATCTGAGGAGGATTTTTTTATGATATTTCCAGTAAAGCGGGTAAAAGAAGAACTTATAAACGAGTTTGCGGTTTCTAAAATGGACATTGAAACCTTCAGTGAAATGCACAGCATCCAGCCGGAAGCCTTAAGGTCCTGGATTCAGGAGAAAATGCACAAACCTCAGAATGATGAAAAAGAGGGCGAGGTATTTTCATCAACAGATTTTGTAGAGCTCGACATTCCTCATGCATCAAAGCAGAGAATTTCCGTAGGAATTGACCGTAAGGAAATAATCACGGTAAGGGCAGCAGGAATTGAAATCGACATACCGATTGAAACCTGCGAAACAAATCTTTTCAAGATTCTCCAAACAGCGGCAAGCATATGAAATTCGATTTTACAAACTCCAGGATTTTCCTACGTCCTGGAACAACAAATATGAGGACAGGAAAGGAATCTTTGCTCCACATAATAAGTGACCTGATGAAGCAGGATCCGTTCAGCGGGGCAGTGTTCATGTTCTGCAACAGCCAGAGAAAACTTTTAAAGCTTATCTGGTGGGATACAAACGGATTCTGGATTGCACAGAAAACTCTTGAGAAAGGAAAATGGCCATGGCCTGACACTTGTGAGGAAGCTAAAGAAATCTCACTTGATGAAATAACAATGCTGCTGAAAGGAATAGATTTTTTCTGTGCATACGAGCCGGTTGATTACAAAATTTTTGACTGAAAAAAATAAAAAATACTTTTTAAATATTTTTAAATCTGATAGGATTTAAAGTATGAAAGGGGAAGTGACAGTACAGGAAGTTCTTACAGAACTGGCTGCTGCAAAGGTTCAGATTGAATCGATGCAGCAGTTTCTTGTTTTAAAGGATAAAGAACTTTCTTCAAAAGATGAAAAAATCAGCTTCCAGCTTTTCACGATAAATCAGAAAGACGAAGAAATAAAACACCTCAGGGAAGAGCTTGAATCAAAATCAGTAAAAATTGAAAGCCTTGAGGAAAGATTAAGCACACAGCTGGCCTACAGATTTGGAAGCCATTCAGAAAAATCCTTTGACGGTCAGATTTCTCTTTTCGATGATGATTTTGAAGACTTTCCTGAAGCAGAGGTGCTTTCTAAAAATGAAGTAAAGGAAATCCTTGAAGAAAATATTGCTGTTAAAGCCTATAAAAGAAGGAAGTGCGGAAGAAAAAAGCTTGATGATAATCTTGAAAGGATACCTGTCTATCATGACATTCCGGAATCAGAAAAAATCTGCGGATGCGGAGAGCGCCTTGTAAAAGTCAGTGAAAAAATCACTGAACGTCTCAATATAATTCCTGAAAAAATATATGTTGAACGCCACATCTATCCTGTATATGCCTGCAGGGCATGCGAAGGAAGCGGAGATGAAGATCATCCTGTTTTCCGTCAGGCACCGGCTGTAAAAAACATTATCCCGAAATCAATCGCAACTCCGAATCTTTTAAGCTATATATTCACAAACAAATACTGCAATCATGTTCCGTACTACAGGCAGTCTAAAAACTTTGAAAGAAAAGGAATTGATATTTCAAGAGCAACAATGGACAAGTGGCAGCTGGAGGTTTATGAAAAAATAAAGCCGCTTGAAAAGATTATGCTTAATCACGTAAAGGCAGGAAAAGTCCTGAACATGGACGAAACCACAATACAGATTCTGCATTATGAAGACGGAAATACCGTACGAAAAAAATCCTACATCTGGCTTGCTCATGGCGGATTGAAAAACAGGCAGGCAGTAGTCTACAGGTACTTTGAAAGCCGGAGTCCGCAATACATAAAACCGTTTATAAACGGATTCACGGGATATCTTCAGACTGATGAATATCCAGGTTATGAAGCTGCATTGCAGGAACACAGAAAACTTTTCCCAAAAGACAGAATTATTCATGTCTCCTGTGCAGCACATATCAGACGAAAATTTTATGATGCCTTACTCAATGGAAAATCCAAAAACTCAGCCGTAGCAATTAAATATATTCAGCGGATGTATCTGGAAGAAAACCGTCTGCGAGAGCAGAATCTTCCTGATTCAGAATTCATAGCAAAACGAAAGGAAATCATAAAGCCAATTATGGATGAGTTCTACAACTGGATGATTGAAACAAAACCAAAAGTTCCCGAGTCCTTTAAATTTGGAAAAGCACTGAACTATGCAGTCAAAGCCTGGCCTCATCTTATGAACTATCTTGATTGTCCTGAAATCTATCTTGATAATTCAGTTGCAGAACGCTCAATCCGTCCGTATGTCTTATCAAGAAAAAATTTTCTGTTCTGTGGTTCGGAAGATGGTGCTCGTTCAACATGCCTGTTGTTTTCTCTTATAGAATCTGCTATAATAAATGACATTAATCCTGAAGAATATCTTTCTTCAATTTTTGAACTGGCAGCTGACACAAACGGCTGGACAGATTCAGACTGGTCTAAACTTCTTCCCTGGAACATTAAACTGATTAAAAAATCTGATGTTTCAGCGGTAAATATAGCCTAAAAGGGCGAAAAATTGACGCTTACA
>CAZXCR010000336.1:0-2595 GCA_964639315.1 uncultured Treponema sp.
CCGCGCCCGCGTGTTACCAATGGAATTCTCTGTATAATAAAAAATCTATTTCTTACCAAAAAGAAATTTAGCTAACAAACATCGCCCGCGAGTTACCAGCAGAATTTTCTGCAATACAAAAAATTCTGTCAGTAAGCGGCGAGCGTTACAAATGGAATTTTTAGTTAACAATAAAATTAATTTCTTAACAGAAAATTTTATCAGAAAGTGCCGCCCGTGTTACCAACAGAATTTCCTGTAATACAAAAAATTTCACTAGTAACCGGTGGTTTCGACAGGCTCAACCACCGAGCCCTTCAGTTAACAGAAAATTTATTTCTTAACAAAAAAAAATCCATCAGTAACCGGCGCCATTATTCCCAGCCGAATGTTGCTGGCGGTTTGTTTGTGGCGTCAAAGTAAAGTGCGTCTACAAAGTCGAGTTCTGCAATCTGCATTATGATTGAACCGAGCAAATCTTTTGGAAGAAATGCAAAACGTGCCGTCATTACGTCTTCTGAGCAAACCGGGCGCAAAACAAAACTTGCGTGGGTCTGGCTAGAAGCGTAAGGCAAATCGATTGTTAAGTGCTGGAAAATTTTGTTGTACCAGCCGCTTTTGTGCAGTTCAGTTAAAACAATGTTATCAACTTCGCGAAGCTGGTCTAATCTAAAGCGGTCGCAGTATCCTTCCTGAAGTTTCAAATCTTCATCTTTTACAGCCGGATTCTGATAAAGCTTTATTACGGTGCGGTTTATGTACTTAGCAGAATTTGTGATTGTAGAAGAACATTCTTCCAGTTTTTCGTGTTTACCAGGAAAATGCTTCATTCCAATTTGAGCTGCCTTAGTTCCGCACGGCCACTCTTCATCTTTTGCAGGACCAAAGTCTAGCAGTGCAGGGAATCTGTAAGTTCTAAAATCGCCCTGAACGCCAACAGAACGCACCGGAAGTATGCTGCGTGTTAAATTTGAAGTGCAGTGCGGGCAGAACATATCAAGTGTAGTTTTATTAAGTTCTTCTTTTGCAGCGGCAAATTCTTCATCATCTTTTACAGTCCAAGATTTTCCGTCGTTGCAAAGAACATTTATAGAAAGTCCCGGACCTGGGAAAGGATGGCGCATAACAAGTTCGTCAGAAAGACCAAGTTTTTTACCAATGGCGCGCACTTCGTCCTTGTACAAATCTTTTACAGGCTCAATAATCATTCCCTGAGCAATAAGTTTTTGAATGCCGTCCACGCGGTTATGATGAGTTTTGATTGTTTTAGAATTTTTAGTTCCGCCAGATTCAATAATATCCGGATAAAGTGTGCCCTGAGCCAACATCCACTTGCTTTCGTCAAGATTCTGCCGCGCAACCACCTGATTTCTTACCGTAATAAAATTTTCGCCCACAGCCATACGTTTTTTCTGTGGGTCAGTAAGTCCGGAAATTGCCTTTAAAAAACTTTCAGAAGCATCTTCCACAATAAAATTCTTAAAGCCAAATTTTCTGTAAGCCTCAGCAACCTGACTAGATTCATTTTTGCGCATAAAACCGTTGTCAATGTGCAGACCCAAAACCCTCTCCTGACCGAGCGCCTTGTTCAAAAGTGCAAAAGTAATGGTTGAATCAACTCCGCCGCTTAAAAAAAGCAGAACATTTTTGTCTTTTGCGTCCTTTTTAATGTTTTCAAGAATAACCTGAAGCACCGTGTCCTGATCCCAGTTCTGCTCCATTCCGCAAAATTTGGCGAAATTCTTAAAAATCTGATTTCCGCACGGCGTGTCTTTTACTTCGCAGTGGAACTGAAGCGAAAAGCGTTTTTTAGAAAGATTCTGAAGAGCCGCATAAGGACAGTCTTTTGTGCTACCAACCGTTTCAAAATCACTTCCGGGAATTAAAACTCCGTCCTGATGACTCATCCACACCTGCTGATTACTTTCAATGCCTTCAAAAAGCGGGCAAGAAACTTTTTCATTCAAGGCAAATTCTGCAAAACCAAATTCGCCAGTTTCCGCCTTACCAACTTTTCCACCGTAACTTTGTGCAATCAACTGATGACCGTAGCACAAGCCCAAAATTGGAAGGTTAAGATTTAAAATTTCAGAATTAAACTGAGGAATATTTTCGTCATAAACTGAAGAAGGTCCGCCTGAAAAAACAATACCTTTGCAATTTTCAAAAATTTCAAGTGAAGAAGAAGGCAGGGCAATTTCTGAATAAAAACCTAACATACGGAAGCGCTTTGCAATTAAATGAGCGTACTGGCTTCCAAAATCTAAAACAATAATCTTTTCGCGTAACATAAACCGATTATATAAAAAAACAAAGTGATTTGAAAGTCATTTCTAATTTGGAGCACACGTTTTTACTTCAAGAAAAAATTTGACTTCTCGCGCAAAATTGCGCTCGGCAGTAAATTTTATCAGGAATCCCGCTTTCCAGGGTTTTATTCAAAAACTGCGTTTTTGAACACGCCTTCGGCGTGCCCTTACAATCGGGGCTAGGCTTAGCTGCAAGTAAGAAAAATTTTATTTCTAGCGGGAAAAAAATTTGCGCACCCACAGCCGCAAGTACAAAAACTGGCGGTTACAAAAAAAAACATAGCCGGGATTGGAGCAGCGCCGGAGG
>CAZXCR010000337.1:0-2591 GCA_964639315.1 uncultured Treponema sp.
AATAAAAACTTTTTTACTGATTTTAATTTTAATTTGATTACACAAGGGCATCTGGCAAAAATCTAGCAAGAATCTAGCAAAAGTTGCGATTCTTAGCAAATGTCCTCAAGTTACCTGGCAAGAATCTAGCAAAAATTGCAGTTCTTGTCAGATAATTTTGCTACTTTCTTTTTTGAGGATTTTTCTGATAGTAGCTGATTATTTCGTCCTGGCTCAATTCCAGAATTTCTATACATTCCGGTTTGTAAGCGTCCTTATTGTTAAATACAAAAGCTGCTGCCATATCAAAAACATCTACATCAATTCTTCCATGACTAAAAAAGTTCTTTGCAAATTCAATTGTCATCGAAAGAAACTGCGTGTAAATATTGTTGATTGAACTCATCAATCCGTGCGGATAACCTTGACCATCGTATCTTTCGTGGTGGTGCATACAAAAATCAGAAGCAATTTTTACAAAGTACGCAACTCGAGGACTTGTGTTTGTACTGATTAAATCTGCGCCGGCAATCGTGTGGCTTTCAGGAATGGTTTCTTCCATATTTCCCTGCGAAGTCTTCTTTATTTTGCGTTCATTTCTGATTACAACTTTGCCAATATCATAAAAATATGCTGCCTGACTTATAATTTCAATTCGTTCAGGAGTAAGATCGTGCGGATTTTTTGTCATATAATATTCGCTTATAACAATGCGCATAATTTCAGAAACGTGGCGGTACAAAAAGTCTTCTTTTTCTTCGCTTTTAAGATAAGTAAGGTAAACGCGCCGCAATTTTTCTATGTAAAGAAGAGTTTCCTGCAGCTCAACTTCTGTAATAGAATTTCGTCTTTGAGCTTCCAAAAAATTTTCGTTTTGCCCAAAAATAGACTTAAGTTTTGCAAGAATCATTGTGGAATTAAAAGGCTTTTTTATGAATCCTGCAACGCCAAAGTTTGCTGCCTTTAAAATAGTTTCTTTTGTTGCTTCAGAAGAAATTAGAAGGGTAGGAACTCTCTCAAGGACCTTTCTGTTTAAATTGCTTAAAACTCCAAATCCGTCAAGAACAGGCATTGAAATATCCAAAAGCATTCCTTTTACATTCGAATTGTTACGGATTATTTCGAGCGCTCCATAGCCATTTTGTGCCTCAACTATGTCATAGTCTTTTTCGAGAATATTGCGCAGAACCATGCGATCCATAATAGAATCGTCAACAATTAAAAGCTGAATTTTGTTAGACATAAAATTCTCCCAAACAACAGAATATATATTAGCACGAAAAAAACACAATGTCGAATACGTTTTAGTTTTGTTGTTTGCGGATTTTTTCTTTGGAGCACATTTTTTTACTTCGGCGCGCTTTCCGCCATTCGTCGCAACCTTACGGTTGCTTCCCGAGTTTGTAGTAACCTGCGGTTGCTTAGCGAGTTTCGTAAACGAAACTCGTGGAATTGTTTTGTTAAGAAATTAATTTTTTAGTAAAGCGGAATTTTGTCAGTAACAGCCACAAACTCGCAAGATTTTTTTTGTTAAGAAATAGATTTTTCTTGGACAGTTAATTCCACTGGTAACTCCGCTTCGCTCCGGAACGCTTCGCGTGGCTCCAATCACGGCTAGGTATTGTTTTGTAGAAGATAAAAATCAACTTCTAGCGGGGGAAAAATTTTGCTGTGGTCTTTTTGTTAAGAAGGAAATTTTCTTGCAAAGAAAAAATTTTGTGAGTAACCACCGCGCCCGCGTGTAATGTCGAGAATTTTTTGTTAAGAAGAAAATTTTTAGTAAAGCGGAATTTTGTCAGTAACCCTCGCGCCCACTTCAAAGTGGCGACTTGTTGCGCTTTGAATAATATTGTAAAATCAGCCTATGTTTTTTTTGTTCAGCGATTATCAGACAATCATTTTTAGTATAACTTTAAAGATTGTTGATTTTAAAAATGATATAAAAAAAATCAAAGAAAATTTTCAAATAAATTAAAAATCCAAAATAATTGAGGAAAAAAATGAATAAAGCTCTTGAAATTTTAAAAGAACGCGGTTTTTACGCACAGTGTACGGATCTTGAAGGTCTTTCAAAGAAGATGGACGAAGGTCCTGTAACTTTTTATGTTGGTTGTGACCCTACAGGTCCGTCTTTGCACATTGGACATATGGTTCCATTTTTTGCTTTGCGTCACCTTAGAAAAGCTGGTCATTGTGGAATTGCACTTATTGGCGGCGGTACTGCAAGAATTGGCGATCCAAGCGGCAAAACTGAAATGCGCAAAATGATTAGTTACGAGCAGATTGACTCTAACGTAGAACACATTAAGGCTCAGCTTGATAAATTTATTGGTTTCGATGGAAAAACTGCAATCGCAGTAAACAACAAGGATTGGCTTGCAGATTTGAATTACATCGACTTCCTCCGCGACATTGGTTCGTGCTTTTCTGTAAACAAAATGCTTACTTTTGAAGCTTACAAACAGCGGCTTGAACGCGGACTTTCATTTATTGAGTTCAATTATCAGTTGCTTCAGGCTTATGACTATTTAAATCTTCATCAAAAATACGGTGCCGCTCTTCAGATTGGTGGCGATGACCAGTGGGGAAACATTACTGCCGGCGTTGATTTA
>CAZXCR010000338.1:0-2580 GCA_964639315.1 uncultured Treponema sp.
GAACGTCAAAAAATTTGTGGCAGAAAAAAAAACTCGCTCCAAATAAATAAAACTTACAAAAACTCGAATTTTAACCTAGTAAATTTTTTTATCAGCTGCCCAAAACCTACATTTCAAGCGAACTGAATTTTTCTTCTTTAGCGTAAACGTTCAGTGCATCAAGCATTTCGTCCATATTTCCCATCATAAAAGACGGAAGATTATGCACACTCAAATTAATGCGGTGGTCAGTAACACGGTCCTGAGGATAATTGTACGTGCGGATTTTTTCAGAACGGTCGCCGTTACCAATCATACTTTTGCGGTTTGCAGAACGCTCTGCATCAAGTTTAGACTGCTCCAAATCAAAAAGACGAGCCCGCAAAACCTGCCATGCCTTTTCCTTGTTTTTAATCTGACTTTTCTGATCCTGCTGAATTACAACAATGCCAGTTGGAATGTGTGTAAGACGAACTGCAGAATCCGTAGTGTTTACGCACTGTCCGCCAGGGCCGCCGGCTCTCATTACGTCTACGCGCACATCGCCTGGATTAATTTTAATGTCTGCTTCTTCGGCTTCTGGCAAAACTGCAACAGTAACTGTAGAAGTCTGCAATCTTCCCTGACTTTCTGTAGCCGGAACTCTCTGCACGCGGTGAACTCCACTTTCAAAACGCAGCGTTCCGTAAACAAATTTTCCCTGAATTGAGGTAACAATTTTGTTGAATCCGCCAACTTCAGTTTCCTGAGCTTCCATTGTTTCGTATTTCCAGCCCTTTCTGTCGCAAAGATGGCAGTACATTTCCCACATATCGCGCACAAAAAGACTCGCTTCGTCTCCACCGGCAGCACTTCTTATTTCAAGAATAATGTTTTTTTCATCCAGCGGATCTGGCGGAATAAGTTTTAACTTTATGGTTTCTTCAAGTTTAGGCTGCTTTTCTTCAAGTTCCTTTAATTCTTCACGGGCCATTTCCTTCATTTCAGCATCATCTTCGGCCGTAATCATCATTTTTGCGTCTTCAATTCCATTCAGAACTTTTTTGTACTCGTCATAAAGTTCCATTAAATCGCTCAAATACTGATGTTCGCGCATTGTGTCCTTGTATTTTTTCTGATCTTTTACAAGGTCTGCGTCGGTAATAAGTTCGTTAACAGCTTTTGAACGCTCGGAAAGTTCTTCCAGTTTCTTCAATAAATCCATAGTTTCCACAGTGTATAGATTTTTAAAGTGAATTTCAATTCAGTGTTTTTTCGTGATTTTTGCGTGTTTTTTTTTATTTGGAGCGAATTTGCTTGCTTCAAGCGCGCCACGTTCCACGTGTCGAATTTTTTCAGGAATCCGCTGTTCCATCGCAACCTGCGGTTGCTTTACGAGTTTTCTTGGGAAAACTCGCAGATTTTTTTGTAAGCAACAGATTTTTTTTTGGTAGGGAATTTCACTGGTAACTACGCTTCGCGCCGGAACTTTGGGCCTCCATAGCGGGCTAGGCTTGGCTTGATGCGAAAACTGACGAACATAAACTTGAAAAAAAATTTTAGGCGGTAAAAAAATACTAGTCGGATTGGAGCAGTTGCCGTAAGGCAAGTGTTTTTGCCAAAGGCAAAAATACCGGAGCGATTAGCGGAGCTGCGCAAAGCCTTTACTTAGGGAATTTTCTCCAAAAAAATTTCATCATTTTCATAATTTTAAAAAAGTTGTAAAATGCTTTTGTTAGACTAAATTTTATTCGAGGAAGCTTATGGACTTTGTAAAAAATCTTGAAAAAAAGGCTGCGGCGTTAGGAAAAACAATCGTTTTGTGCGAAGGTGAAGACAAACGCGTTGTTGAAGCTGCTGCAAAAATTGTAAAAGAAGGAATTGCAAAAATTATTCTTCTTGGAAAAAAAGACGAATGTGAAAAATTGGTTCCGGGAGTAGATCTTTCTGGAGTTAATGTTTTGGATCCTGCCACTGACCCTAATGCTGATAAATATGCAGAACTTTTGTTTAATGCACGTCAGGGAAAAATCAATAAAAAAACAGGTCTCCCTGAATATGCTGATGTTGCTGCTGCTAAGGCGTACATTTTAAAAGATTACACAATGTACGGTGCGCTTATTTTAAAGGCTGGTGTTGCAGACGGTTTTGTTTCTGGTGCCTGCCATTCTACTGCAAATACTTTGCGTCCTGGACTTCAGGTAATTAAAACTGCGCCTGGAATTAGCACGGTTTCTTCAAGTTTTATTATGGTTGCTCCAGAAGGCGGAAATCCTTACATTAGCGAAGGCGTTGCTCTTATGGGTGACTGCGCAATCAATATTGAACCAGACGCTTCTCAGCTTGCAGACATTGCCATTGCTACTGCTGAAACTGCAAAGAAAATTGCCGGAATTGAACCTCGTGTAGCACTTCTTTCCTTCTCTACAAAGGGCAGCGGAAACGATTCTAAGGGACTTAACACTGTAGGAAAGGTTCAGGAAGCTGTTAAAATTGCACAGGAAAAAGATCCTTCTCTTTCTTTGGACGGAGAATTCCAGTTTGATGCCGCCGTTGCTCCTGAAGTATGAGAACTTAAGGCTCCTGGAAGCAAAGTTGCCGGTCATGCAAATACATTTATTT
>CAZXCR010000339.1:0-2578 GCA_964639315.1 uncultured Treponema sp.
AATATTTTAGATTTTTCTATGATTTTTTTTCGTCAACTGGCATTTCAAACGCTTAAAATCCGCAAAAATTCAATTTGACTTTTTTCAAAACGCCCTAAAATCCCATCCACTTTCGCAGATTTGAAACTTTATCAAGGAAAATTTCCGCTTCTTTTTTCGTATTGTAAAAATAAACCGAAGCCCTCGCTGTTGAACCAAGATTCAATTTTTGCATAAGAGGCTGAGCGCAATGATGACCCGCACGAATATCAACTTTTTCGCTGTCTAAAAGACTTGCAATGTCGTGCGGATGAACCCCATCAACTGTAAAAGTAATAATTCCGCAGTGCTTTTCTGGATCATCATTTCCCACAATGTGAACGTAAGGAATATCTTTCATTCCGTTCATTATAAACGAAGCAAGAGAGTTGCAGTGTTCTTCAATATTACTGAAACCTACCTGATTCAAATATTCAATCGCCTTTGCAAGACCGGCAGCCCCGCTGGCATTTACAGTTCCCGCCTCGAATTTGTGCGGAATTTCAGCATAAGTTGCATCTTCGCGGGTAACATATTCAATCATTTCTCCGCCGCGCAAAAATGGAGGCATCTGCTCAAGAAAATTTTTCTTTGCATACAAAACGCCAATTCCCATAGGACCAAGACATTTGTGAGCGCTAAATACAAAAAAGTCCGCACCAAGTTTTTGAACGTCAATTTTCATATGCGGAGTTGACTGCGCACCGTCCACAATAACAACTGCGCCTTTTCCGCCGTTTCCAACTTTATGTGCGTAAGAAGCAATTTCTTTTACCGGATTTGTAATTCCCAAAACATTGCTTACGTGAGCAATAGAAACAATTTTTGTTTTCGAAGTAATTTTTGACTCATATTCCTGAGCACTGATTATTCCCTGTTCATCACATTCAAGCCACACAAGCTTTGCTTTTTTAGCTTTTGCAACCATCTGCCACGGAAGAATATTTGAATGATGTTCCATGCAAGAAATTACAATTTCATCTCCTTCCTGAACAAAATTCATTCCGTAAGAATAAGCCGCAAGATTTAAACTTTCTGTCGCATTGCGTGTAAAAACGATTTCGCAGTCATTTTCTGCATTTAAAAACTGAGCAACAGTGTGCCGCGCATTTTCATAAATTTCTGTTGCACGAACACTAAGTGCATAAAGTCCGCGTAAAGGATTTGCATTATTGTTTGCATCAAAATCTCTTACAGCCTCATCAACACAAAAAGGTCTTTGAGAAGTTGCCGCATTATCAAAATAAACAATGTCCTTATTCAAAGGACTTTCAAAAATAGGAAAATCTTTCCTAAAAACTGATGTATCCATAATTCCTTACCTAACAGAAATCTTAAAAACTAATCTCATAAAATTTAGGGCATCCAGCAAAAATTTATTTTTTACCAGACAAGCCCTTTAGTAAAATCACAAGTCAAATTTTTTATTTACATATTCATTTATTTTTAAAACTGTAGCCTCATCCGAAATAAAGCGGCAGGCAGAACTTATCTTTGCAAGAACCATAAGACGCTCCGCTTCCTTTTCATCGATTCCACGGCTTTGAATATAAAATCGAACATCCTGACTAAGTTTGCCGATTGAAGCTCCGTGTCTGCCTTCAACATCTTCTTCATCACAAAGAATAACCGGCAGAGTTTTATTTTCAACTTTTGGAGAAAGCAAAAGAACATTTTCCTGCTCATCGCCTTTTGAATTTACGCAGCCTTTTATAAAATTTATTGTTCCGCGCCAAGTTTTTACTGCATTTTCGCCACAAACTCCGTCAGTAAACATAAAACTTTCTGATTCTTTTCCAGTTTGCTCAGCAACATAATTCAAATCAATAAAAGAATCTTTTTGCGCAAAGTAAACCGTGTGTCCGTTAAAAGAAGATTTATAGCCGCAAAGTTTTTCATGATTTCCAGAGTAAACTTTTTTACCGCCAAGTTGAATTTCTGTAAAATCAACGCTGGCATTGTCTTCCACACAAGAACCAACGCTTACAAAATTAAGTGCATCGTCACCTAAAAGATTTACAAAACTCACTTTTACCTTTGAATTATTTTTCGCAAGAACACGAATTCTTAGGCCAAGAGTTTCGCTTTCAGTTTTATTAGAATCGCACAAAAAAACAAAATTCGCCTCAGAAGAATCTCCTGCAAGAATAACAAAATCTTTTGCTTTTTTTTCGTTGGAAGCCAAATTAAGCGTAATTTTTACAGCCGATTCTTCTTTTAGATTTTCAGGAATTTCAAACAAAACAACTTTTCCGTTCCTTGCAAAATCATCAAATGCACTGTCAAATTCCTTTCCAAGTCCGCTTTTAATAGTTTTTATTTTTGAATCAAGGCAATCGAAACTTTCTTCCTTAAAAGAAATTTCGTCGTTCGGCATAAAAATTTCATAATCAGCGTCGCTTAAAACTTCTGCCTCAAGATGAGTTTTATTGATTTTTAAAAAATTCCACGTAAGGCTGGGAAATTGATTAACATCAATATTTAATTTATTTGTAAAATTTGCCATATTTTCTCCAGCAAAAATATGCTAAAATCACATTGTTCCTTTCATTTCAAGCTG
>CAZXCR010000340.1:0-2575 GCA_964639315.1 uncultured Treponema sp.
ATTTTGTGCGATTCGAAAAGGAACTTGGCAAAGAAACCGCCGGAACCGCCGCTGACAAAATCGCCGGTGCCGAAACTGACAAAACCGCCGGTGCCGAAACCGCCGGAATCGTCGCTGACAAAATCGCCAGTGACAAAACTGTTGCTGACAAAACCGCCGATGCCGAAAACGCAAAAAATAATCTTCTTGAATACACAATTGGCGAAGGAGCGCAGAATTTTACTTCAAAACGCGCCATTTCTTCCTTCGAAATAAATCGTTACGAAACTGTCTATAAACTTTGGTTTGAAGTGCGAGAGTGGGCCGAAACTCAGGGATATTTTTTTGAAAACAAGGGACGCGAAGGTTCACAAGGAAAGCCGGGAAAAAATCCGAGTGTGCAAAATCAGTGGATGCCGGTTACAGACATAAACTGGTACGATGCAATTGTTTGGTGCAATGCTTTTAGCCAGATGTGCGGACTTGAACCTTGCTACAAGTACCAGAATCAGATTTTAAAAGATGCTACCAACACTGCCGCCTGCGATCTTGTAAAATGCGATTTTAGTGCAAGTGGATTCAGGCTGCCAACCGAAAGTGAATGGGAATATGCAGCAAGAAAAACCCTTAGCGGAATGCAGCAGGGCGTTCTTGCAAGCGGTCAGGTGGATTCGAAAGGCTTTGATAATACAGAAATTCCTGTGGGAGAAATTGCGTGGTTCTACGAAAATACAGATGGAACTCGTCGCGTAGGAACTGCCGGAACTCCCTTTGACCCGTCATCTCCGCCAAAACCTGGCAGCGGCAATCCAAACGGAAGCGGACTTTTTGATATGAGCGGAAATGTTCTTGAATGGGTTTTTGACTGGTACGCTGACTACTCTGATTCAGAAGACAAAAATTACTGCGGTCCAGAATTTGGCAGCGAAAGAGTAATGCGTGGCGGTGGCTGGAACATTTACACATTATTTTTAGGCGCCGGCGATCGCTATTCTTTTAATCCAGCAGAAAAATTCAATTATTTTGGCTTTAGAATTGCAAGAAACGCTTTTTAACCGTGAGATTTGATTGCGGCTGTTACTGATGGAATTTTTGATAAGCCAAGCTTAGCCCCGATAGTTGAGTAAAATGCCTTTTGCATTTTACTCGTCGAGTTTGTCGCAGCCTTACGTCTGCTTCCCGAGTTTTCTTGCGAAAACTCGTAGATTTTTTTTGCTAAGAAAGGAATTTTTTCTTAAAACGAAATTTCGTCAGTAACAACCACAAACTCGCAGGTCTTCTTTACAAACATTTATTTTCTTAACGCCTAAAATTGAACTTAGAAAACACAATAGCGCGTTCTGGAGCGCAGCGGAAGAATGAAGATAGCACGAAGTGCGTACGTAACCGCGGAAAGTCGCAACCTGCGGTTGCTAACGAGTTTTGTTCCAAAACTCGCAGATTTTTTTTTGTTAAGAAAAGAATTTTTTCTTAAAGCGAAAATTTTGCCAGTAACAGCCGGAACGCAAAAAAATTTTTCTAAGATGTAAAAAGCTTCGCTCCAAAAAATCAGTTAAAAATTTATTTTACTCGTTATCTTTTTTTGATTTTGTCATATGAGGAATTAATCCAATAATGCAGCCAAAGAACAAACCGCAGCCTGCACCGCCAAGTGCATTCAAATCATAATCTCCTACACCAAAAATAATTGCACATATAATTGTAACAACGCCTGCAATAACACCAGAAATTATCAACTTTTTCTTAAGTTCTTTTTTCATTGTTGCAGCTGCTTCTGACCAAGCTTCCTTGAATTTTTCGTAATGAGCTGGATTTGAATCTTTTAACAGTTTCAATTCTTTTTCTGCGGTCAGTTTGTAGGTCTTTTTATAATCACCATCAACAAGCAAACCTGCATTGCATTCAAGATAATCAGCACAAAATTCATTTATTGCACGATTAAATTCGCCGTCGTCTTCCGGGAAGTTAAAATACTTAATGGCATTAAGCGCTGCCTTGTGAGCCTCTTCTTCTCTTCTAGCTTCTTCACGATCAGCTTCCTCTTGTGCTGCTTTTTCTGCTTTAGCCGCCGCTTTGTCTTCATTTCCGTAATCGTCTGTGTAACCGGCTCTGCGACAATCAGAGCAAATATCTTTTTTGCCAGACGCCACCTGCAGTCCTTTTCTGATTAAAGTTGTACCTGCTCCAAAAACTGTTCCTTCGCAATCTTTTGCAAAATTAGCTGCACCTGAAAGTTTTGCAAGCGTAGAACTTTCCTGCCAGTATGTTCTTCCACAAACTGCACATTTTGTTTTGTAACTCATTAATTTTCCTCCGCGTTTCTTGTCCGCCGACTATTTTTGATTTTTTTTGATTTCGCTAAAGTGTAAGCCAGCCAACAAAGACGCACAAGTTTGGGTACTTTGTAAAAATGAATGAGTTTACACACTGCTTTTTTGTGATTTTTGTACTGGAGCGAATTTGTTTTGCTCAAGCACGGCACGCGGGTAATGTCGGAATTTTTTTTGTTAAGAAATTGATTTTTTTTAAGCAAAAATTCTATTAGGTCAAAATTCGAGTTTTTGCAATTTTTACTTAGTTGGAGCAAGTTTTTTTT